>JBCCRF010000135.1:0-7638 GCA_039208305.1 Pseudomonadota bacterium | reverse complement strand
GTTTCACCCGTATCGCGGATGGGTGCCGACTTGCAGGTTGAGAGACACCTGTGCAGCAGGATCGAGCGGGGCGAAGGGTGATGCACTTTTCGCCGTTAGACTACCGGCATACAGCAGACCTCTTCGTCCCGCTGGCTCACTTTTTCAGGCGGGGTCGCTTTCGTTCGGCACCGCCGAACGGCGACACCTTGGTCTCACTCCGGCGTCTTGCGCGTGCGGGGGTAAAGTCATGCCCACACCCCAACCACCCCACCGCTGTCATCCCGGCCAGAGCCT
This sequence comes from Pseudomonadota bacterium, assembly GCA_039208305.1. GTDB lineage: Bacteria > Pseudomonadota > Alphaproteobacteria > Rhizobiales > Rhizobiaceae > Pseudahrensia. Next base: position 7,362 of record JBCCRF010000135.1, on the reverse strand, counting down.
GCGCCCGGGATGACAATGGAGTTTGTTGGGAATGACAACTTAGAGATCAAGGCACTATCCCCTCACCCAAGTTCGGTAAGCACCTCGCTGCTCGTCACAAGTATCACAAGGCCGCTCGCCGCTTGGAAAACGGAAACGAACTCGCCAAGTTGCCAAATCGCCCCATCCCGCTGCACGTATCATTTCCATGACCCGCCTCACCCGCCGTTCCGCGCTGAAAGTGTTGCACTGGACCATGGTGCCGATGTTCGTGTGGTTCACGTTCGTGCAGCCTGCCGATGTGGCACGATGGGGGAACTGGTGGGTCGATCTGCACTCGACCTTCGGGCTGGTCTTCGTCTCACTCGCGCTACTGTGGTTCGCCGATTACCTGCGCCGTGGGCTGACGGGGCGACCGGGGCCGAAGCTGCCGGACTGGGGCAAGCGGCTGCACCGGGCGCTGCATGTGATGCTGGTCTGGGGCATGTTCCTCGTTGCCGTGACCGGCTTTTTTCTGGGGCTGACAGCGTCCACACAACTATTTGCCGGTGACCTCGTGCCCATCGCGGTCCCCATCGACCGGCCGGTGTTGAACGACTGGATCGGCGTGATCCACTCCATCGAATTCTACGGGCTCGCCGCCATCGCCGCAGCCCATGCGGCGTTCCACATCTGGCGACATGTGCAATTGAAGGACAACGCGCTCAGGATCATGATGCCGCAAGTCGTGCATCGCTGGTTGTAGGCCATAGACGAGGGCCCACCATCGGCGTATCGCAAAGGTGTCGATCGACCGGACGCCACACTTGACCAACACCACATTTCACGAGCCGCAGAACAACCGGCTGGGCATCGCGCTGATGTGCCTGACGATGCTGATCTTCGCGTTTCAGGACATGCTGTCGAAGCATCTGGCGGGCACGTACAACGTCTACATGGTGACCGCGATCCGCTACTGGGTGCTGGCATTACTGGGCGTGTATCTCGCAGCACGCCATGCGGACGGGTTTCGAGCCGCCATCCGCTCCGCTGCGCCGACATGGCAGATATTGCGCGGCGTTCTCCTCGTCACCCAAATCTGTGTCATGGTCTCCGCCTTCGTGCTGCTGGGTCTGATTGAGGCGCATGCGATCTTTGCCTCAACGCCACTGGTGGTGGCGGCGCTGTCCGGTCCGCTGCTGGGAGAGCGGGTCGGCTGGCGGCGGTGGACGGCCATCGGCATCGGGTTCATCGGGATGCTTATCATACTCCGGCCCGGCTTCGGCGTGTTTTCGCCCTACGCACTGGTGGCCGTGGCGGGGGCAATGATGTTCGCGGTCTACACGCTGCTGACCCGCCACGTCGCCCATGTGGACGGGCCGGAAACGTCGTTCTTCTGGATGGGCGCAGTCGGGCTGGTCATCATCACGCCCATCGGGCTGTGGCATTGGGAGGCGATGACCTGGCCGGATGCAGGCATGATGGCGATGCTGTGCTGCACCTCGGCGGGCGGACATTTTCTGCTGACGAAGGTCTATGCGATCGCGGAAGCGAGCCTGATCCAACCCTTCACCTATCTGCAGCTGGCCTTCGCCTCGCTGCTGGCAGTGATGATCCTGGGGGAGGTCATGCAGGTCCACACCGCCATCGGCTCAGCGGTCGTGGTGGGAGCCGGAATCTATGCGCTGCTGCGGGAGCGCTCGCGCAAGAAAGCGGCGTAAAAAACCGCCCGGCGGGAGGAACCGGGCGGCTTGGTGCGACAGCGTCAGCCGTCGCGGTCGGGGATGTTCAGGCCCTTCTGGCTGGCGGGGCGTTCGATGCAGCGCTCCAGCCATGACATCACGGCGGGAAAGCCGTTCAGATCCAGCTCGTCTTCGGCCTTGTAGAAAACCTTGGCGCCGCGGATCCATGGGAAGATCGCGATATCGGCGATGGTGTAGTCATCGCCCATGATCCACTGGCGGCCCTGCAGGCGCTGCTCCAGCACCGTGAGCAGGCGTTTAGCCTCGTTCTGATAGCGCTCCGTGGGTCGGGGGTCGTCGATTTCCTTGCCTGCGAAGGCGTGAAAGAAACCAAACTGGCCGAACATAGGGCCGACGCCGCCCATCTGGAACATGAGCCACTGGATGGTCTCGGCTTTGACGGCCGGGTCCTTCGGCAGCAGACCGCCGTGCTTCTCGGCGAGATAGATCAAGATCGCACCGGATTCCCACAGGCCAAAAGCATCCCCGCCCGGTCCGTCCGGGTCTATGATGGCGGGAATCTTGTTGTTCGGGTTGAGGGAGAGAAACTCCTCCGTCTCCGTCTGGTTCAGCTTCACGGTATGGGCTTCGTAGTCCACGCCGAGCTCCTCTAGCGCGATGGAGACCTTTACGCCGTTAGGGGTCGGGAAGGAGAAAAGCTGCAGCTTGTCCGGGTGCTGCGGCTCCCAGCGTTTTGTGATGGGAAAATCGGCAAGGGTTTGGGCCATGGAACGGCTCCAGGGTTCATCGTATCAAGACGATGAATGTAGGAGGGCAGACGACGGTTCCAAGCCCTGTCGCGGTTTCGTGAGCGAGGCGGTGTAGATTCCTACCCAGCTCCCTGACGCCATTGGTGGAACACTGGGCCGGCCTGCTGCACGGTGGTGATGGGTACAGCGTTGCCGAACACGTCGGTTTCCGCCCCCGGCAGCCACTGCTTGGGCAGGCTGCGGAATTTCATGCGCATTGCGGTGCTCATGCCTTCACCGAAAGCGATACATTCGCGGTTCGACAGCGATGAGATGAAAGCAACGGTGCTCGCAGACGATGATGAGATCGCGCGCTTGATGATGTCCTGGTCGAAATCGTTGGTCAGGCGCAGCGAGAACACGGTGGAACACTGCGACAGGATTGTCGGATCGAGTTCCGACGGCCGCTGGGACACGATTGCCATAAAGGATCCGTATTTGCGGCCCTCTTTCGCGATACGGGCGATGGCCCGTCGGGTTGGTTCGAAGCCGTCGCGCCCTGCGGGCACATAACGGTGGGCCTCCTCGCAGACCACGAGCACCTTCATGTTGCCCTTCGCGGCGATGGCGAGTTCGAAGGAGAGACGGCACAAAACGGAGGCGACAGCGTTCACCACCTCCGCGGGCATTCCTGCCATCTCGATAATCGTGGTGCGCGCACCGTCATCGTTGAAATTGAAGAAATTCGCCACGACGTGCCAGGCGATGTCTTCGATGGTGCGGTGGCGGAACATGAAGGCGTAGCGCTGGTCGGTAGCGTGGGAATTAATGCGCGCCTTCAGCGATTTCAGGTGCAGCCGGTCGTGGCCGGATTCCAGCAGACCCATCTCCTCGTCGATCAGCGCTATCAGATCGGCCATGCGATAGGGCATGGCGCTATCGGCCGTGACGGGCGGGCCGGAATTGTCGGGACGGATTTTCACCCGGTCCTCACCGTCGCGGAAGCGCAGCTTGGCCTCGGGAATGAATTCGCGCAGCGCGTCGATCTCCTCGTGGACGATGGGTTTGCCGCGGAAGAGGCACTCCACATATTCCTCCAGCTGGAACATCCAGAATGGGATGTCCATGGAGCGCTGCTCGATAACGTTGGCCTCGGGAAAAGCGCGGCCGTATTCGTTGTGCGGGTCGAGGATGATGGTGCGCAGGTCCGGCACCATTTCCTGACAGGCGTGCAGCAGCAGCGAGACCGACGCCGACTTGCCGCAACCGGTGGAGCCGAGCACCGCAAAATGCTTCGACAGCATGGCGGGAATATCGACATAGGCCGGGATCGCCTCATCCTGGCTAAGCGCGCCGACGACGGCATTGGCATCGCCCGTACAGGCATAGATCGCCGCGAGGTCCGCCGCGCGGATCTGGTGAACAGGAGAGCCGACACCTGGATAGGATGAGATGCCCTTCTGGAAAGACATCTTGCCCCCTTCCCTGTCCTGAACCTCGCCCTGCAGTTCCACGCGGAACAGAAGCGGTTTGTGTCCTTCGGCAGCCTCGCCATCCTTGGGAGATTCGATGCTGCAGATCATCGCGACGATGCGGTTCTTGCCGACGACGATGGAGAGCATCCGCCCTACGGCCCATGTCAGGCCCGTCACTGTATCAACGCAGCGCGTGTCACCCTGAACGGTCGCCATGGTGCTGTCAGATTCGATGACGAAGGCTTCCGGCCGGTCCTCGCGCTTCATGCGCTGTTCGCGCGGCGTTTCAGGAATGGTATTTTCTTCAGGTGGTGGCGGACGGAAGCTCATCAGCAGACCAGACGAGGGGTCCGGAGCTGAATGGTGCGATGGGGTCTGTTCAGGCAGCGCGGGTGCCACTGGCGTCTCTGCCACCGACTGCAAAGCGACTGGAGCCTGCGGGACGGGCTGTGTTTCTGCCAACTGCGGCGTCGTCATTGGCGGCGCGGTGACCTGCTGGTGGGCCGGTTGTTGCACGGGAGGCTGCATCGTCGGCTGGGTGACCGGATGCGTCGGCTGAGCCTGCGGTGCTGGCTGATGGTGGGACGCTTGCTGGTGCGGATGTGCAGGCTGTGGAGTGGCAGCGGCGGCAGGTGGATTATCGCCCTGGAGAATGCGGTGAAGATGATTGGGTTGAGGAGCGACCGGTCTTGTCGCCAAACCGGGCGAACGGATGCCGTGTTCCGGCTCGGGTCGGGGTGTGGAAACGGCCTTGGCCTGCTTCCTTGCCTCGGTGGCCGCAGAAATGCGGCGCATCAATGCGTCATTGTCCATGGCACCGGCTGCCCTCATTCATCGCCCAAGCCACGAACGTATCCAAACGTGGTTAATGGAGGGTGAGGATCGCAGGCGTTGACCGGCCCGCAGAACGGCAAGATCGCGCGTTGCCAAGGAGCAAGGGTCTGGTAGATTTCACCACACAAGTACAAGCCCAATCAGGTTCCCATGTCCTCCCAGAACGTCGATCCCCTTCCGGCGGCTGCCGAGCGCGGCGTCGCCAGCATCGACGAAGCGGCCCGCTGGCTGCAGATGCGTGGCATCGAAGATGTGGAATGCATCACGCCGGATATTGCAGGCGTGGCACGCGGCAAGATGATGCCGTCCACCAAGTTTTTGTCCACGGGCACACTGGCTCTGCCATCATCGATCTTCATGCAGACGATCTCTGGTGACTGGCCCGAGGAGACGGAGCATTTTGAATATCCGCCGCATGATGGCGATCTGCGACTGGTCCCCGATTTCAGCACACTGTCCGCCGTACCATGGGAGAGCGATCCCACCGCGCAGGTGATCTGCGATATGAGCGATTACCAAGGCACCCCGGTCAGCTATACGCCGCGCACGGTGCTGCGAAAAGTACTGGCAGCCTACGAAGCAAAGGGCTGGAAGCCGGTCGTCGCGCCGGAGATCGAATTCTATCTGGTGAAGACCAATGACGATCCGGACATCCCGCTGGAACCGCCAGTGGGTCGGTCGGGTCGCGCCATCAAGGCAGGGCAAGGCTACTCGATAGCGGGCGTGAACGAGTTCGACGAGTTCATCGACGACGTCTACGAGTTCTCATCGAAACAGGGGCTCGATATCGACACGCTCATCCACGAGGAAGGCGCGGCGCAGCTGGAGATCAACCTGAACCATGGCGATGCCGTGGAACTTGCCGATCAGGTTTTCCTGTTCAAGCGCACCATTCGCGAAGCGGCACTGAAGCACGGCATGTACGCGACCTTCATGGCGAAACCCATTCAGGGCCAGCCGGGGTCGGCAATGCACATCCACCAGTCGGTGGTCGATGCCGAAAGCGGAGCCAACATCTTCACAGACGAGGACGGTAGGGAGAGCGACGAGTTCCGCTCTTTCCTGGGCGGCATGCAGCATTATCTGCCCAAAGCGATGATGCTGATGGCGCCCTACGTGAACAGCTATCGGCGGCTGACGACGAACACCTCAGCGCCGGTCAACGTGCGCTGGGGTTACGACAACCGCACCACGGGCTTGCGCATTCCGACCTCGGAACCGGCGGCGCGGCGGGTCGAAAATCGGCTGCCCTCGTCCGACGCGAACCCGTATCTTGCCATGGCCGCCTCCCTCGCCTGTGGCTATCTCGGCCTCACGCAAAACCTCGTGCCGCAATCAGCGGTGTCTTCGACGGCGAACGAGGGCGATAACGACCTGCCCCGCGGCCTGCTGCGCTCCATCGCGCTGCTGGAGGGCGACGAGCATCTGATTGACCTGTTGGGCGAAGAATTCGTCGGCGTCTTCTGCGCGATCAAGCGGGAGGAATACGAAACCTTCATGAAGGTGATTTCGCCCTGGGAGCGGGAGTTCCTGCTGCTGAATGTCTGACGCCTCACCGGACCACCGCTCGGCGATCTCACCCGGCCTGTCGTGGTACGAAACGACGTGCGGAGAGCGGCCTGCCTATTCGGCGTTAGACGACAATATCTCCTGCGATGTCGCTATTGTTGGCGGCGGGTTCTGCGGATTGTCTACGGCGCTGCATCTGGCAAAGGGTGGCACGAATGTTGCCCTGTTGGACGGAGCGCGTTTTGGCGACGGAGCTTCAGGGCGCAATGGCGGACAGATGGGATCCGGCCAGCGCGCAGGCGTTCTGGAACTGGAAGCGGAACTCGGCTTCGACCGCGCCAAGGCGCTGTGGGACATGGCTGAGGGCGCCAAGCGCTCGCTGCACGAGACCGCAGCGGAGCATGGCTACAAAACCGATTATCTGCCCGGACAGCTGACGCCGATGCACCGCCAACGCTATGAGAAGGAGGCGCGCGAAGAGGTCGAGGCACTGAGTACCCGCTTCGACTACGATGCGATCGAATATCTTGATGCGGATGCGATGGCCTCAGCGCTTGGCAGCACTCATTATTTCGGTGGAACCCGCGACAGCGGCACGGGCCACGTCCATCCGATGAAGATCGTCATCGGTCTGGCGAAAGCCGCCTCGAAGGCTGGAGCGAAACTGTTCGAAAACTCGGCGGCCATCCGCGTCAGCCGCGAGAGCGGGCGCTTCGTCATTCGCACGGAGGCGGGCGCGGTGGTCTCTGACAAATGCCTGCTGGCCGTCAACGGTCACCACAAGGCGAAGCTGCATCCCGCGCTGGATAGCCATGTGATGCCGATCCAATCCTTCATCGGGGCCACCGCGCCACTCGGCCACAACTCGCCGGTTCTGCCCGGCAAGGAGGCGGTGGACGACAGCCGGTTTGTCGTTCGCTATTTCCGCCGCACCGCCGATGACCGGCTGCTGTTCGGCGGTCGAGAGGCCTACGGCAAAGCAACGCCGGGAGATATCGAGCGCACGATCCGCAATCAGATCGCAGAGATCTATCCCGATCTGGCTGACATCGAACTCACCCACGCCTGGGGTGGCAATGTCGCCATCACAATGCCGCGTATGCCGTTCGTGCGCGAACTGGAACCGGGCCTGTGGACTGCTGGTGGCTTCTCCGG
>JBCCRF010000134.1:0-7640 GCA_039208305.1 Pseudomonadota bacterium | reverse complement strand
GCCCAGACGGGATTGTTCAGCGGTTCGGTGCGAGACAGCATCGTGCAGGCGGCGTTTGGTCAACTCATCACCGCGATCTCCGGCGTGAAGATTTTGCCCAGTTCCGCCTCACCCGCGTGAATATGGATCAGCGGCGTGTCGAATGTCGTCGGGTCGAACAGCGTCCACGCATCCGTCAACATTTCGCCGAAGCGGGCGTTGATGCAGACGATCAGATCGCTCTCATCGAGAAAGCTGCGGATGTGCGGCGGCATCCCGACGCCTGCATCGCCGGCATAGCTGGGCGATGAATTGTCGATCAGATCCTGACAGCGAAAGGCGGCGACGACGGGCAGCTTGTTCGCTTCCGTCCACGTCTGCAGTGCAGTGCGCCCGTTCTCGTTCCAGCCTCCACCCCCAACAATCACCACCGGTCTTTCGGCCTGCGCGATCCGCTCCATGATCGCCGTCGCATCATCCAAACTGGCATGCGGCTTGATCGGCGTGACCGCCGGGCGAATACGCGCGTCGCTCTTCTGCACCAGCATGTCCTCGGGCAGTGCCACGACCACCGGCCCGGGCCTGCCGGACTGCGCGACCGTCAGCGCCCGCGACACCAGTTCGGGGACGCGGTCGGCGCTGTCGATCTCGACCACCCATTTAGCGAGACCGCCGAAAACCTGCTTGTAATCGACCTCCTGAAACGCCTCCCTGCCCCGCAAGCTGGTAGCGATCTGCCCGACGAACACGACCATGGGCGACGAGTTCTGCATCGCCGTGTGAATGCCAATGGAAGCGTTGGTGATGCCCGGTCCGCGCGTCACGAACAGCAACCCGGGCTTGCCAGTCAGCTTGCCGTAGGCTTCCGCCATGAAGGCCCCGCCGCCCTCGTTGCGGCAGCCGATGAAGCGGAAATCGGCCTTCGCGTCGTAAAGCGCGTCCAGCACCGCCAGATAGCTCTCTCCCGGCACGCCGAACCCAATCTCCGCGCCGTTCACCTGCAGCGTTTCGACAAGCAGTTGCGCGCCGGTTTTCATCTGTGAGTCTCCCAAAGAAAACGCCCGGCCGTCGAAGACGACGACCGGGCGTAGCGTTTTACGTAGCGTCCCGCTCCCAAGGCGGCGAAAAGCCGCCAGGCGGGCAATCCCGCCGCCGCTGCGGAGCGATCGGCAAAGCCGATCTGCGTGAGCGCGAACAGGATCGGTGAATGTACGTTTAGCGCACCTTCACCGTGGCGAATGCACCGTCTTTAACTTCCAGTTCCTTGTAGGAACCGGCTGCTTCGCCAACATCTGTGAAGGTGACGTTGGATGCGCCTTCATAGTCCACTTCGCCACCAGATTTCAGGATTTCGATCGCCTTGTTCAACTCGCCGGGCAAGATTTTCTCTCCCGGTGCGTTGGCGACATCCATGATTTTGCCCTGAATGGCGGCGCGGTCGGTGGAACCGGCGGCCTGCATGGCGAGTATCATCAGTGCAGCAGCGTCGTAGGATTCCGGCGTGAACGGACCGACCTTGTCGTTACCGGCAGCCTTCATCACTTCGGCGAATTTCGCAGCCCCTTCCGACTCGGAACCCGGCAGGGTGCCGATCGTGCCGTTCAGATCATCACCGATCGCCTCGATCAGCGATTCACCGATCATGCCATCGGCCAGGATGAACTTGTCGAAAGCGCCCGTGTCCAGCGAGGTCTGGATGATGCCACGACCGCCCTGATCGACGTAGCCGAAGACCACCAGATGCTCGGCACCGGCAGCAGCCAGCGCGCCGACCTCTGCGGAATAGTCGGCCTTGCCGTCTTCATGGGCGGCGGAGATGGCAACTTCACCACCGGCTGCGGTGAAGGCTTCCTTGAAGGAGGCTTCGAGACCCTTGCCGTAATCGTTATTGGTGAAGGTCACGGCCACTTTCATGATGCCCTTGTCCTTCAGCACGTCTGCCAGAACCTGACCCTGACGGGCGTCGGACGGGGCGGTGCGGAAGAAGAAGCCCTTGTCTTCAATCGTGGTCAGCGCGGGCGAAGTGGCGGAGGGCGAGATCATCACGACGCCGTTCGGGACGCCCACATTGTTGGCGATGGCCGTGGTCACACCGGAGCAGTCGGCACCCATGATGGCGACGACGTTCTCTGACGTGATCAGACGCTCGGCAGCGGCGGATGCAGCGGCAGCGTCCGTGCAGGTGGAATCACCACGCACGGGAACGACGGTCTTGCCGTCCAGCACCTGACCGGCGGTTTCCGACATGGCGAGTTCGGCAGCGTCGGCCATGGCGGGCGTCAGCGATTCAATGGGGCCGGTGAAACCGAGGATCACGCCCATTTTCACCTCGTGACCGTCTGCAAAGGCGGATGCGGTCATACCGGCGAGAATGGTGGTGGCGAGAAGAAGCTTCTTCATGTGTGTCTCCAAAAGACGAGAAAGAAAGTGTGTTTGTGGTGACGCGCCCTCCCGACGCGCTCGCAGCCCATCTGCCGCAATTTGCGGATAATCGGCACGCTGCCGCACCATTGGCGCGCAACCTGTCGCACAATCGCAGTGCAATCAAGACGGGCCGCACCGAATTCGGAAGGCGAACCGATTAAACCCGCTTGTGCAGCGCAAGTCGCTCCGGCAGCAGCCCACCGGGCGAAAAGCGCATGACCGTAAGCATGACAATGCCCATGATGAACAGGCGCATATGCTGCGCGCTGTCCAGCAGATGGGCGCGTATGGGGCTTGCCGGATCGAGTGCAGACACTGCCCATTCCATCATCAGCGGACCAACATATTCCGCCTGAATCCAGATGAACCAGATGAGGAATGCCCCGAGGACGGACCCAAGATTGTTGCCCGATCCGCCGACGATCACCATCACCCAGATGAGGAAGGTGAAACGCAACGGCTGATAACTGGTGGGGAAGAATGCCCCGTCCAGCGTCGTCAGCATAGCACCCGCGATGCCCACGACGGCGGAACCGAGCACGAATATCTGGAGATGGCGACGCTTCACATCCTTACCCATGGCAGCGGCGGACACCTCATTATCGCGGATCGCCCGGACCATGCGCCCCCAAGGCGAAGCCAGCGCCAAGACGCAAAGCGCAAGGATGATGAGCAGTACGGTGAGGAACAGGCCCATGTAGCAGAGCTTCACGAAGATGCTGGATTGCTCCACCACCAGTTGCTGCAGCAGGTCGGTGCGGGCATCGCCCGAAAGGCCGGACAGCACGGAAGCATTCCACCACTCTACCCATTCGATGAAGCGCGCACTTTCCTGCAGATCGACCTCGTAGGGAACGGTGACGGGCCGGTCGAGACCGGTCACGTTCTTCACGCCGCGCGTTAGCCAGTCCTCGTTCTTCATCATGGCGATGATGATTTCGGAAATGCCGAGCGTCGCGATGGCCAGATAGTCAGAGCGTAAGCCGAGTGCGACCTTGCCGATAAGCCACGCGGCACCGGCTGCGAGCCCACCGCCGACAAACCATGAGAGTGTGATGGGCAGACCCAGTCCGCCGAGAAAGCCGGATTTCGCAGGATTATCGGCCTCGATGGCACCCACGGCCGGATCGTAAAAATACCGGATCGCGAAATAGCCAATGATGATCGTCAGCGTGATGGCGCAGTTCTTGGCAAGGCCCTTTCTCAGCGTCTTCACCAAGAAGACCACCGCCGCAATCACAGCTGCGAACACCACAATGGCAAGGCCGAGATTGGCACCGCCAGCCGCCCATGCTGTTGCCACCGGCTCCCGCGAAATCAGAACCGCCGCAACGCCGCCCAGCGCTGCAAAGCCCATGATCCCGACATTGAACAGCCCGGCATAGCCCCACTGAATGTTCACCCCCAACGCCATAATGGCGGAGATGATGCCGAGGTTCGCCATGGCGAGCGCCACGTTCCACGACTGTCCCTGACCCACGGCGACAAGCATCAAGGCGATGATGGCGAAGCCTGCAACGGCGCGAACGGACAGCGTCATATCACCTTCCCTTTCAGCAGGCCGGTGGGCCGCACCAGCAGCACCACCACGAGGATGATGAAGGAGACCGCGAATTTGTAATCGGTCGACAGAAGCTGCATCAGCCCATCCGGCGCCCAGCTTTCCGGCACCAGATAGGTGATGAATTTCTTGTACGCGTAGGTCACCGTCACTTCCGAAAACGCCACCACGAAGCCGCCGAGGATTGCCCCCACCGGCTGCCCCACCCCGCCGACGACGGCAGCGGCAAACATGGGCAACAGCAGCTGGAAATAGGTGAAGGGCTTAAAGCTCTTGTCCAGCCCGTACAGCACGCCCGCGATGGTGGCGAGGCCGGCAGCGAGTATCCACGTCACCGTAACCACCCGGTCGGGCGAGATGCCGGAGAGCAGTGCGAGATCTTCATTATCGGAAAACGCCCGCATGGATTTGCCGGTGCGTGTGCGGTTGAGGAACCAGAACAGCGCCGCCACCAGTACGACGGCAACAACGACCGTGAGCGCCTGCGAGGATTTGATCGCCAGCCCCTCATTCAGCCCCGTCATCTGTTTGAATTCCCGCGCGCGGATGATGAACCGTTCACCATCAAAGAAGCGCTGATCGTCCGGCCCGATGATGAAACGCACGAGGCCGTTCATCACGAACATCACACCGACGGACGCCATCACCAGTCGGATAGGCGGAGCCTTCACCTGTCGATAGTGCTTATAGACCAGCCGGTCGGTCGCCAGCGCCACCACAGCTGTCACCGCAACACCCACAGGCAGCGCCAGCAGCGCCGTCGGCAGCGGGCCGAGTCCAATACCCACCGATTGGAACCACCAGGTCAGCAGAATGGTCACCATCGTGCCGAACGCCATCGTATCGCCATGGGCAAAATTGGCGAAGCGCAGGATGGAGTAGAGCAACGTGATGCCGAGCGCACCCAGTGCCAATTGTGCGCCATAGGCGAGGCCTGGCACGAAAACGAAATTGGCAAAGAGCGTTATGGCGTTGAGGAAGTCCATCATCAGCCCCCCAGAAAACTTGCACGCACTTCCGGATCAGCCAGAAGCGCTTGCCCTGTATCGGTGAACCGGTTTTCGCCCGTCACCAACACGTAGCCTCTGTCCGCGATTTCCAGCGCCTGTCGGGCATTCTGCTCCACCATCAGCACCGCAACACCCGTCTCACGGATTTCCAGAATCCGGTCGAACAGTTCATCCATCACGATTGGCGAAACTCCAGCCGTCGGCTCGTCCAGCATCAGAACCGAAGGCTGGGTCATCAGCGCCCGACCCACGGCCACCTGCTGGCGTTGTCCGCCAGACAGTTCCCCCGCCATCTGCGCCCGTTTCTCGCGCAGGATGGGGAACAGGTCGTAGATCTCGTTCATGGTGCCTGTAAAATCGTCCTCGCGCAGGAAAGCACCCATCTCGAGGTTCTCCTCCACGCTCATGCCGGTGAAAACGTTGGAGGTCTGCGGCACAAAGGCGACGCCCTTGGCGATGCGGTCCTGCGGCGTCAGGCGGGTAATATCCTCACCGTCGAGCAACACCTTGCCCTCGCGGATATCAAGCATGCCAAGCATGGCCTTCATCGCAGTGGATTTACCTGCCCCATTCGGCCCGACGATCACCACGATCTCGCCCTTCTCCACCCCTATGGAGCAGCCCTTCAGAATGTCGGCTCCACCGTAACCGCCGGTCAGATTCCTGCCTTCGAGAAACATCAGGCGGACGCCTTCTCTTTGGGCGTCTTATTCTTCAAACCGGTGCCGAGATAGGCCTCGATGACATCTTCATTGGCGCGCACTTCCGCAGCGGTGCCCTGCGCCAGAACGGAGCCTTCCGCCATCACGATCACGGGGTCGCAGAGCCGTGCGATGAAATCCATGTCGTGCTCGATCATGCAGAACGTGTAGCCGCGTTCCTCGTTGAGCTTCAGAATCGCATCACCGATCTGGGCCAGCAGCGTGCGGTTCACACCGGCGCCCACTTCGTCCAGCAGCACGACCTTAGCATCCACCATCATGGTGCGACCGAGTTCCAGCAGCTTCTTCTGCCCGCCGGACAGATTGCCCGCACGCTCCTCAGTCAGATGCCCGAGGTTGAGAAAGTCGATCACCTCCAGCGCCTTGTCGCGGATCTGGCGGTCTTCTTCCGCCACCGCACCACGACGGAACCAGGTGTTTACCAGCCGCTCACCCAACTGATCGGGCGGCACCATCATCAGGTTTTCCAGCACCGTCAGCGTGGAGAATTCATGCGCGATCTGGAACGTCCGCAGCAGCCCCTTGCCAAACAGCTCGTGCGGCTGAAGGCCGGTGATATCCTCACCATCAAGATGGATCGTGCCGGAGGTCGGTGGGAACAGCCCGGCGATAATATTGAAGAGCGTCGTCTTTCCGGCACCGTTCGGCCCGATCAAGCCGGTAATCGACCCGGTCTCGATGGTGAGCGATGCCCCGTCCACCGCATGAACGCCGCCGAAATGCTTGTGGAGATTGTCAACGACGATCATGCGTCAGGCGATTCCCGGATTGGGTTGAAATGACTCGCGGTTTCCGCAACCCGCCCGTAAGAGAAGCCCGCCACGAACTCGCATCGCGCCGCCTTAACCGAAGCCATGACCGCTTTCAACGCCACAGACAAGTCTGTCGACAAGACCGCGATAGGGTTTGAACAGGTCGCATTGCGATATGCCAACGGCGTGATGGCTCTGGATGATTGCGGTTTCTCCATCCGCACCGGCGAGCGGGTCGCCCTACTCGGCCCATCTGGCTGCGGGAAATCGAGCATATTGCGGATCATCGCCGGATTGCAGGGCACGACGTCCGGCAACGCTCATATCGCCCACAACGACACAATAGGTTTCGTCTTTCAGGACGCGACGCTCCTGCCTTGGGCGACGGTGGCGAAGAACGTTGCCATGCCGCTGTCGCTCGAAGAGGCGCCCGATATCGACACCCGCGTGGCCGACGCCCTGGCCGAAGTCGACCTCACCGATTTCGCCGCCGCCTACCCCGCCGAACTTTCCGGCGGCATGGCGATGCGAACCTCGATCGCCCGCGCCCTCGTCACACGGCCCGACATCATGCTGATGGACGAACCCTTCGGCGCGCTGGACGAGATCACCCGCTTCCGCCTGAACGATCTTCTGCTGGAGCGCCACGCCCGCGAGCCGCACACGCTGATGTTCGTCACGCATTCGGTGTTCGAGGCGGTCTATCTCGCAGACCGTGTCCTCGTCATGTCACCCCGGCCCGGACACATCGTGTCAGAAATCGAAGTGACGACAGAGAACCGCAATCAGGCCTGGCGTGGTTCCGCTGATTATGCGGCACTCTGCAATGCCACCTCGCAGGCGCTCGAAACCGCGATGGCGACTGCCGCGTGACTCTCACCATTTTCCTCGTCGTCCTGTGCGCCGCGACCATTCACGCTTCGTGGAATGCGCTGGTGAAATCCACCGGCGACAAGGTGGTTTCCATGACGGCGGTCACCATCGGCCACGCGCCGCTGGCGCTGCTCGTCCTGCCCTTCGTTCCCGCTCCGCCTGTCGAAGCATGGCCCTATCTCGCAGGCTCGGTTCTGGTTCACACCGGCTATCAGCTGAGCCTGATGCGGGCCTACCGGCTGGGCGACTACACCCAGGTCTACCCCATCGCCCGCGGCAGCGGCCCGGCCCTGGTTGCACTTTTTTCCATCGGCATTCT
>JBCCRF010000133.1:0-7683 GCA_039208305.1 Pseudomonadota bacterium | reverse complement strand
TAGTCGCGGCGGTAATGGGCAAAATTTTCCGACGCGATGCGCTGGAAAATGCCCATATCCTCGGGATTTCTCATAAAGGGTTTGAGAAGTCGCTGCACAGCGATGCGCCCCACCGTTGACCAAACGTGCAGCACCGGATACCCGCACGCGCGCTTTCTAGAACAAGAACCTTGGCCAACCGAAGGCCAATGCGCGGACACCCATGTATTTCAGCACAGGTTGTGTCTTTTGGGTTTCAGCACCACCGACGCGCAGAAGAGTGCATCGGCCCGTCACCTCTTCCAATGACGCCCTTCAAGATCAATGGCGAAAGGTGCCGCCGCACGGGCGAAACCAGATAGGCCAAGAAGGGCTGGCTGAGGACAGGTCACGACAGCGAGCTTCATGGCTTCCAGCAGCCCCCGATGGGGCGCTTTGTCGAGAAACGCTTCCAACATGCCACCTTCGTTGATGACGGGCAGCAGGCGCCGCGCGATGCCGCCACCGATAAAGACGCCACCTTTGCTAAATGACGTCAGCGCCAGATCGCCAGCGACCCGGCCCAGACAGGTGACGAAAATGTGCAACGTTTCGACGGCCTGCGGGTCGCTACCGGCCAGACCGGTCGCGGAAATCGCGGATGGTTCGTCGAAGGCAGGCTCCACACCGTCGGCGGCGCAAACAGCGCGATAGAGATTGACCATCCCACGCCCGCACAGCACCTGTTCGCCGGAGATGCGGCCCTCAATCTGCTCGAGATGCTGCCAGATATCCGCTTCGCGCGCTGTGCGTGGGCCAAGATCGACGTGACCACCCTCTCCTGCGACGGTGACAAAGCCCGCACCGCTGCGCACCAGCATGCCGACACCGAGGCCGGTGCCAGGGCCAAGAACAGCTTTCGTGGCGCGGTCGTTGGCCTCACCGTTCGGATTCAACTCGTGGAAATCGTCCTGCTTAAGGAAAGGCAATGCGAGCGCCTGCGCCTCGAAATCGTTGAACAGGATGAGTTCATCCATGCCGGTCGCATCGAAGAAGCGATCCGTCTCGATGTTCCAATGGCAATTGGTCAGCTTCAGCCCGTTTGGCGTGATCGGGCCGGCCGCTGCGACGACGGCGGAGCGGGCGGCATCCGGCTCCGGCAGCGCGGCGGCCATGGCGTCTTCCATTGTCTCATGGTCCGCCGTCACCAGCTCGCATACATCGCCGACAGGGCCGTCAGCGTCGACCAGCTGAAAGCGGGCATTGGTGCCGCCAATATCGGCGATCAGCGCGGGGAAAGAGACGGGGGTATCGGATGCTTCGCTCATGGCAGAGCTGATTAAAGCCGCTTCGCTCACATTCAAGTGCGAATTCGAACAGCGGTTCGCGGCAACGGCTGTGAATTGAGCAAATGACGCTCACGTCAAAGGCAAAAAACAATGTGCAAAGGCCGCGCTACCATGCAAGGCTTGAGGCAACGGTGGCTGCTGCTTGCGGCCCCGGACCGCGTTTCGGGCCCACCGCCCGGCATACGTTCGAACCGATGGCGGTTGCATCCCCCGCACCGCTTCCACAGTGAAAGGAACTTCCATGAAACGTCTCATGCTTGGCCTCGCCGCAGCAGCGTTCACCGCTGTCAGCGCCGTGAGCGCCTTTGCCGACGGTCACGTCAAACCTGCCGTTGTCTACGATATTGGCGGAAAGAACGATAAATCTTTCAACGAATCCGCCTTCAACGGTGCCGAGCGTTTCAAGAAAGAGACTGGCATCGAGTACAAGGATTTTGAAATCCAGAACGACGCCCAGCGCGAACAGGCCATGCGCCGCTTCGCCCGTGACGGCCACAACCCGATCATCGCCATCGGCTTCTCCCATGCCGCTGCACTTGAAAAAGTGTCTCAGGAATTTCCCGACACGAAATTCGGCATCGTCGATATGGTGGTGGAGCAGCCCAATGTACGCTCCATCTTGTTCACCGAGCATGAGGGCTCCTATCTCGTTGGTGTGATGGCCGCCAAAGCGTCGAAATCCGGCAAGGTCGGCTTCGTCGGCGGCATGGACATTCCGCTCATCCGCAAATTCGCTTGCGGCTACGTGCAGGGCGTCAAATCCGTCAATCCGGACGCGGAAGTTCTGCAGAACATGACCGGCACAACTGGTGCTGCGTTCAACGACCCGGTGAAGGGCGGCGAACTCGCCAAGGCCCAGATCGATCAAGGCGCTGACGTGGTCTATCACGCTGCCGGGGGTACCGGCATCGGCGTGCTGCAAGCCGCAGCTGATGCGGGCGCACTCGGCATCGGCGTGGACAGCAACCAGAACGGCATGCATCCCGGCAAGGTGCTCACCTCTATGCTGAAGCGCGTCGACAACGCGGTCTATAACGCCTTCAAGGACGTGGCGGACGACAAGTGGACCACCGGCTTCAACGTGCTGGACCTGAAGGCTGAAGGTGTCGGTTACGCCATGGACGACAACAACGCGCCGCTGGTGGATGACGCCATGAAAGCCGCCGTGGAAGCTGCCGCCGAGCAGATCAAATCCGGCGAAGTCAAAGTCCACGACTACATGAGTGACAGCGCCTGCCCGGTAAGCTAAGACTCACCGGTTCGGTTCCGGCCTCACGCTGTCGGGCTGCGCCCTTCGCTCCGGCGGGGCGGCGCAGCTAGCGCCGGGCGGGCTTGCCCGCCTTGTTGCCCGATCCGAGGCTATGACCGGATAGGTCGAATTCAGACTGCAAAAAGGCCCGCTGGAAAAGTCCGGCGGGCCTTTTTGTTATCTGGGCTATCGAGATAGGCGCATCAGTCCTGACCCTTCGGAACTGATAGGAGCGAAAAGCGACCGGCGCTTATGCGCCGCGCCCGCGCAGCGAAGGGCGAAGCCCGACAGCGTGAGCGCAGGCCAAACGCACACGGCTACGCCGTGTGCGCGCCGATGAACCACGCGCCCTTATCGATGCCGCGGGAGACTTCAGTGAACAGGTCGGCTGTGTCTTCATCACCGGCTTCATCGGCTTCCGCCATCCGGCTGCGGATATGTTTGCCCACCTGCATGTACCGGTCTTTGAGTGCGTCGACATGCTCATCCCATTTCTGGATACCGAGGGGGTATGCCTCCATTGAAGTGTGTTCTACCACCTTGTGCGACGTACCTTCCGCCTCACCGCCCAATATGACGAGGCGCTCGGCAATCGTGTCGACGAAATCCTGCAGCTTGTCGGCTTCATCGTCGAGCAGCTTGTGAACGCCGATAAAGGCGGCCCCCTTCAGGTTCCAGTGCGCCTGCTTGACGGCGAGGAACAGATCGGTGGTGTCGGCAAGGCTCTTCTGCAGAAGATCGATGCAGGTTTCGCGGGTGTTACCTTCAAGGCCTTGGACAAATGCTTCGGGCATGGAAAACTCCTTTCATTCACTCAACAACTGTCGGCAGCGCGCGGCCAGCCGACTTCGGTGGGTGAAATGAGTGAGCCCACAAGCCGTTCCCGATTTTGGCTGATTGAGTTGGGGTGCGACTAGCCGTCGCCGCCTTCGATCGCTCGTAGAAAGGGTTTGCCTGCCTCACCTTTTTCGCTTGCCTGCACCTGCTGCGCGCCGAATTCCAGGCTCTCGATGCGTGCACCGTGGCGAGTGAGCTTACCGGTGGAGGTGATGATCTGGTCGATGTCTTTGCCAGTCTGGTCGTGGTGCGTTTTCAGCTTGGCGATGCGATCGTCCAGCCGAGCAAGATCGGTCATGAATTTTGCCACTTCCGCCTGAATGAGATGCGCCTGTTCACGCATCCGCGCATCTTTCAGCACCGACTGGATGACCTGCACCGACAGAAGCAGCAGGGAGGGCGACACGATCACCACGCGATGCCTGTGAGCCGACTGCACGACGTTTTCGAAATTCTCATGGATCTCTGCGAAGATCGATTCCGACGGCACGAACAGAAAGGCCGTGTCCTGCGTCTCGCCCGGAATGAGATAGCGCTCGGCAATCGCCTTAATATGCACGTCCATGTCGCGGGAGAACTGCCGCGCAGCCGTCACCCTGTCGCCCGGCTCCTCCAGATCGCGCATACGGTTCCACGCCTCCAGTGGGAATTTCGCATCTACGACTAGAGCCGCCTGCTTGTTGGGCATATGGATCGTGCAGTCCGGCCGCTTGCCATTGGATAGCGTCGTCTGAAACTCAAACGTCCCCATGGGCAAGCCGTCGCGGATGATGGTTTCCATGCGGCTCTGGCCGAAAGCGCCGCGGGTCTGCTTGTCCGACAAAATCGCCTGCAACCCGACCACATCCTGTGCCAGCGTCTGGATGTTGTTCTGCGCGGTGTCGATGACCGCCAGCCGTTCTGCCAGCTTGCCGAGGCTCTCCTGAGTCGTCTTGGTCGTGTCCGTCAGCGATTGTGCCACACGGCCTGTCACGTTCTGCAACCGCTCATCCAATTGCTTCGCGAAAGCGGATTGCTGTTCGGTGACGTTGGATTGAAGCGCAGCAAGATGGCCGGACAGTTCGCTCTGGGTTTTCATCAAATCGGCCATGCGCGCTTCCGCATCGCGGGCACGGGCTTCGGCCAAATGCAGGTTCTGCGCCTCCTGCGCCGCACGGGCGCGGTTGGACCGCCATAGCGAGAACAGCAGCCACAGCATGATGAGGGCAAAAAGAGCAGCCGTGGCCGCAAGCGCCATGCCGCGCGTGACGACCGTGCCGCCGATGCGCAGCAGTTCCAGTTCGAGGCCTAGACTTTCCATTCTGCGAGCCTAGATGATTCGCGTGTGAGAATGAAACGCGAACATGGCCCGCGTTCTTGACCCGCTCGAACGGCCCGACTACCTCACCGCCATGGCCATTCTCCCCATCGTTCACCTGCCTGATCCCATCCTTCGTACGCGCTCGAAAGAGGTCGAGCGGGTAGATGACGAATTGCGCAAATTTCTCGATGACATGGCGGAGACCATGTACGACGCGCCAGGCATCGGCCTCGCCGCGGTTCAGGTGGGCGAGCCGCGCCGCATCTTCGTGGTGGACTGTTCCGAACGCGCAGAAGCGGAGGAGGAAGCCGATGGAGACGGCCCCATTCGCGGTGAGGCCAGCGAAGAAAAGCGCGACCCGATCTTTCTCATCAACCCGAAGATCGTGACCTTCGGCGACACGCCGAATGTTTACGAAGAAGGGTGTTTGTCGATCCCGGATTACTATGCGGAGGTCGAGCGACCCGCGACCTGCCGCATCGAATTTCTAGACCGCGACGGTAAGGAGCAGTCCATCGATGCCGACGGCCTGCTCTCGACCTGCATTCAGCACGAGATGGACCACCTAGATGGCACACTGTTCATCGACCATATCTCGAAGTTGAAGAAGACTATGGTGATCAAGAAGTTCACCAAAATAGCAAAACAGAACGGCACACGGTTCGTGGGCTGATGTCGCTACGCGTCGTCCTCATGGGAACGCCCGAATTTTCGGTTCCCACATTGCAAGCCCTGCACGCGGCGGGGCACGATATCATCGCCTGCTATTCACAACCGCCCAAGCCTGCCGGGCGGCGTGGGCGGGAGGTGGTGAAGCAGCCGGTGCATCGGGCGGCAGAGGCGTTGGGAATACCAGTTCACACACCCACCAGCCTGAAAGATGCAGACAAACAGGCCGCTTTTGCAGCGCATAACGCCGATGTTGCCATCGTTGTTGCCTATGGTCTGCTGCTGCCGAAACCTGTTCTCGATGCACCGAAGCATGGCTGTCTCAACGGCCACGGCTCGCTGCTGCCGCGCTGGCGTGGGGCGGCGCCGATACAGCGGGCTATTATGGCGGGGGATACCGAAAGCGGCATTCAAGTTATGGCGATGGAGGAAGGGCTGGATACCGGCCCGGTCGCGGCCACTGCCCGCGTGCCCATCGGCCCACGCACCACAGCGGAAGATCTGCACGACGCGCTGTCACAGCAATGCGCCGCGCTGATGGTGCAGGCGCTCGCTGATCTGGAAACCGGAACCCTGACCTTCACACCGCAATCAGAAGACGGCGTGATCTACGCGCAAAAGATCGACAAGGCGGAAGCGCGGATCGACTGGTCGCGTCCAGCCCACGAGGTGCATCGTCATATCAACGGCCTCTCTCCCTTCCCCGGCGCATGGTTCGAGATGGACCAGGGCGGGAAGGCAGCGCGGGTGAAAGCGCTGCTGGCAGTCGAAGCTGAAGGAAGCGGCGAACCGGGCACTGTGCTTGAAGCGTCGGGCGCTTTGGAGATCGCCTGCGGCAACGGCGTGGTCTCGCTGGAGCGCATTCAGAAGGCTGGCGGCAAGCCCGTCGACGCAGCCGAATTCCTGCGCGGTATCGCCCTACCCGTTGGCACTGTGCTGGCCTGACCATGGGCCGCTACCGCTTCACTATAGAATATGACGGCACGCCCTATGCCGGGTGGCAGCGCCAGCCGGATGCACCTTCGGTGCAAGGCGCCATCGAGCAGGCGCTGGTGAAACTCGGCGAAACTGACGCGGTGGTTCAGGGGGCGGGCCGCACGGACGCAGGCGTTCATGCGCTCGGGCAGGTCGCTCACAGCGATCTCACGCGCCCGTGGACCGGCTTTCGGCTCTCAGAAGCGCTCAACGCTCATCTGCGGCAGGCGGGCGACCCGGTGGCAATCCTTGATTGCGAACCGTGTGACGACGAATTTCACGCCCGCTTTTCCGCCACGCAGCGCAGCTATCTCTACCGCATCATCGATCACCGCGCGCCACTGACAGTGGATGCGGGCCGCGCCTGGAACGTGAAGGTGCCGCTTGATGTGGACGCGATGAACGAAGCCGCCGCACGCCTGATCGGCGAGCACGATTTCACGACATTTCGTTCTACCGAATGTCAGGCGAAATCGCCGGTGAAGACTCTGGATACGCTGGTTGCCAATCGGGTGCAGCAACACGGGCGTAGCGAGGTGGAAGTGACCACCACCGCCCGCTCTTACCTGCACAATCAGGTGCGGTCCCTCGTCGGCTGCCTGCGGCTGGTGGGAGACGGCAAATGGACGGCGGCCGATGCTGCAACCTCGCTTGCCGCCGCGGATCGAAGGGCCTGCGCGCCCGTTGCCCCCGCACACGGCCTTTATCTGACATCCGTGCGCTATTGAGGAAACGAGGCAGCCACGGCACATTGTGCCACCCCGACGAACCGAACGGACCTGCCCATGCCCCGCGCTTTCATCTTCGTTCTCGATTCCGTCGGCATCGGCCACGCGCCGGACGCGGCACGATACGGCGCCAATCAGGGAACCGATGAAGGTTCAAACACGCTGGGCCACATCGCGGAGGCCTGCGCAGCGGGTAAGGGCGACAAAGACGGCCTGCGATCCGGCCCGCTTGCCATGCCAAATATGGTGAAGCTCGGGCTCGGTCGCGCGGCGGCGCTTGCTGGTGGCGACGTGCCGCCCGGTCTGGAACTCGACGGCAATACGGACGGGGCCTACGCCTCCATGATCGAGACGTCGAACGGCAAGGACACACCGTCCGGTCATTGGGAAGTCGCCGGTGTCCCGGTTGATTTCGGCTGGCATTTTTTCCCCGACGAGCAGCCGACGTTTCCGAAGGATCTCACCAGCGCGATGATCCGCGAAGGCGACATTCCCGGTATCCTCGCCAACCGCCACGCCTCCGGCACACAGGTCATCGAGGAGTTTGGTCACGAACACATCATGACCGGCATGCCCATCGTCTACACCTCCACCGACAGCGTTATCCAGATCGCGGCG
>JBCCRF010000132.1:0-7720 GCA_039208305.1 Pseudomonadota bacterium | reverse complement strand
GATCGTGCGTCTGCCGGAGCAAGATTTGGTGACGGATGGCGAACGTTTCAGCGCCGTGCGCGGCGTCGTCAAGAAGCTCATCCCGCCGCAGGTCATGGCAACCAAACGTGCCGTGAACCGCTGGGCGAGATTGCGTGCCACGGCGAACGACCTCGACGTGTCGAGCGCTGCCTAAGCTTTGAACTGCAGCCCGTCATAGGCGGGCTCCACGTGATCCGGCGTGGCGGCCATAACGGTGTCGTAATCCAGCGGCGTGTGCATGTGGGTCAGGATGGCGCGTTTGGGCTTCAACTTCTCAATCCACCCGAGCGTCTGGTCGAGGCTCAAGTGGCTTGAGTGTGCACGGTATTGCAGAGCGTCGATCACCCAGACGTCCAAGCTCTCTAAAAATGGTAGAGAACGTTCGTCTAATGCACTAACATCACTGCAATAAGCAACATTGTCGATACGGAAACCGAGCGAGACGATATTGCCGTGCGGCTGCTCAAACGGCATCAACTGGACATCGCCGCCGGCGCCGCTAATCGTGAACGGCTCATTCGCTGTGATGCGATTTTCTTCGAGGATCGGCGGATAGCTCGATCCTTCCGGCGTCTCGAAACAATAACCGAAACTTTCATGCAGCCGCACGGAGGTCGCCTCATCTGCCCAGATTTGAACGCGCTGGCGGCGGTTGATGACAAAGCTGCGCAGATCGTCGATACCGTGGATGTGGTCCGCATGGCTGTGGGTATAAACCACGCCGTCTGCCGATGAGATGCCTGCAGATATCATCTGCTCGCGGAAGTCGGGGCCAGTGTCCACCACGATTGTTGTCGTGCCGTCAGGGCCGAATTTCTCGATCAGAAAGGACGCCCGGCGGCGACGGTTCTTGGGGTTGGTGGGGTCGCAATTGCCCCAGTCGTTGCCGATGCGCGGCACGCCGGGCGACGACCCGCAGCCGAGGATCGTGAAATGCGTTTCGCCGACCGCATCAGCCATTGGCGGCTCGCGGCACTTTGGAAAACAGGCGATGGAAATTGTCCGTCGTCTGCGCCCAGGTTTCCTCGCGCTCCATGCCCCAGACATCCGCCAGCACCTGCGCGGTGTGCGCCGTCCAGGCCGGCTCGTTGCGCTTGCCGCGATTGGGAGCGGGGGCGAGGTAGGGGGCGTCGGTTTCCACCAGCACCCGGTCACGCGGCATGTCGGCGGCGATGTCGCAAATGTCCTTGCTGTTCTTGAAAGTCAGAATGCCGGAGAAGGAAACGTAGAGGCCGAGTTCGATGCCTTTGTGTGCTAGCGCGGCGCCGGAGGAGAAACAGTGCAGCACGGCGGGGAAAGCCCCTGCACGTATTTCCTCCTCCAATATCGCGATCATGTCATCGTCCGCGCTGCGGGCGTGGATGACGAGCGGCAGGCCGGACTGTCGGGCAGCATCGATGTGAACGCGGAAGCTGGCGGCCTGGTTGGCGCGATCAGACTTGTCGTAGTGATAGTCCAACCCGGCTTCGCCGATGGCGACCACCAGCGGATCATCGGCCAGCGCAAGCAGCTCTTCGGCCGTGACGTCCATCTCTTCGTCGGCATTGTGCGGATGGGTGCCGACACTGCAGAAAACATCGTCGTAGCGCTCCGCCACGGCGCGCACCTTGTCGAATTTCCGAACGCGGGTACAGATGGTCACCATACGGCGCAGGCCAGCCTCGCGGGCACCCTCGATCACCGCATCCAGTTCCGGCGCGAAATCGGGGAAGTCGAGATGGCAGTGGCTGTCGACGAGATAGGTCAACCGGCGCTCTCCACATAGCGCGGGAAGACGCCTTCGGGCTTGTCGATCACGGTTGCCGTATCAAGGCGATGGTTTGCACCGAGATGGGCAAAGTCGCGCTGATCTGCCGGAATCTTCAGCTGATCCAACAGTCTCCCCGCACTTGTCGGCATGAAGGCCTGCACTATGATCGACACCTGCCGCACGACCTCCGCCGTCACGTAGAGAACCGTCGCCATGCGCTCGGGATCGGTCTTTTTCAGCCACCAGGGCGCCTGCTCGTCGAAATAGCGGTTGGCTGCGTCCAGTACGCTCCAAACAGCATCGAGAGCCTCGTTCGGCACGGTGCGGTCGATGGCATTGCGGCAGGGCTCCAACATGCCATCGGCGAGCGCGAGCAGGGCGTCATCCTCGGCGGTGAAAGCCCTCTTCCCGCCCAGCTTGCCGTCGCAATTCTTGAAGATCATCGACAGCGAACGCTGCGCCAGATTGCCGAAATTGTTCGCGAGATCAGCATTGGTGTGGTTCACGATGTCGTCGTGGCTGTAGCTGCCGTCGGACCCGAACCTTACCATGCGTTGGCAGTAGTAGCGGATTGCGTCGATGCCGTATTCGTGCGCGAGTTCCATCGGATCAGCGACGTTGCCGAGCGATTTCGACATCTTCTCGCCATTAGCGAGCAGAAAACCGTGCCCGTAAACGCGCTTCGGTAGCGCAATACCAGCAGACATCAAAAACGCGGGCCAATAGATCGCGTGAAAGCGGGTGATGTCCTTGCCGATAACGTGCAGATCAGCGGGCCAATAGGACCACAATTCGCTCTTCGTATCGGGATAGCCTGCGCCGGTGATGTAGTTCGTCAGCGCGTCCACCCAGACATACATGACGTGCTTCTCGTCGCCCGGCACCTTCACGCCCCAGTCGAAAGTTGTGCGGGAGATGGAGAGGTCGCGAAGGCCGCCTTTCACGAAAGATACGATCTCGTTTTTGCGGCTGGCCGGGGCGATATAGTCCGGCTGCTCCTCGTACAGCGCCAGCAGCTTGTCGCCATAGGCTGACAGGCGGAAGAAATAGCTCTCCTCCTCCACCCATTCCACCGGCGTGCCTTGCGGGCCGATGCGGGTGCCGTCATCGTTCAGCGTGGTCTCGTCTTCCTCGTAGTAGGCTTCGTCGCGCACGCTGTACCAGCCGGCATAGGCGTCTTTGTAGATATCGCCATTGGCCTCCATCGCTTGCCAAATGGCTTGGCTGGCGCGGTGGTGGTCGTCGTCGGATGTGCGGATGAAACGATCCCACGATATGCCATAGTGCTCCGTCATGGCCTGAAAGGCGTCGGAGTTGCGATCGGCTAATTCCTTCGGCGTGATGCCAAGATCGCGGGCGGTCTGATACATCTTCTGGCCATGCACGTCCGTGCCGATCTGGAAACGCACGTCGTAACCGTCCAGCCGCTTGAAGCGGGCGATGGCATCGGCGCAGATGAACTCGTAGGCGTGGCCGATATGGGGCGCGCCGTTGGGATATGAGATGGCGGTCGTTATGTAATATTTTTGCGCCATGGGGCGTCGTCATGCTCCGCAAACTCGGCGCCACATTGCGCCGAAATCGTGCCTGCACCTATCAGGAACGTGCCACGGAAAAAAGGTCACTGAAAAGGTTCAGCAGCACTTGCTTGCGGTCGAGATTATAAGCCTCCGCCAGCCTCACCGCATCGCGCGCCTTGCTGTGAAGCTCGGCCCAGCGCGCCATCCACGCGACCGGCACATTCGGGTTTTCGCGCACCCGCGCGGCGATCCAGTCCAGCACTAGGTCGATAAACAGATCGTAGGCCGCCTCGCCGCCGCGTTTGGACAGACTGTCGGCCAGCGTGTGGACGGCTACCCAGTCCCGAGCTTCCCCAGGCTTCGGCTGCGCCATCAGGCTTTCAAACTGGCTATAGGCCTTCAGCACATCGCCCTGCTGCAGTTGGATGGCACGGCGCACGGAGCCTTGCGCAAGTCGTGCTGCATCAACGTTATTCGTCGCGCCATCATGCAGCACTTGCCCCAGAATGTCGGTGATATCGTCAGCCGAGAGCGGATCCAGCGGCAGCACGCGGCAACGGGAGCGGATCGTGGGCAGAAGCGAGCCTGGTGCGTGTGCCAGAACGAAGAAGACCGACTTTGCCGGTGGCTCCTCCAACATCTTCAGAACAGCGTTGGCTGCGCTCGTGTTCATATCATCGGCAGCGTCGATGATGGTCACGCGATACCCGCCACCGCCCGCCGTCATGCCGTAAAACGGGACCGTGCGGCGGATTTCATCGACGGAGAGCTGCGTCTTGAAGCGCTCGCCCTTAGGGTCCCACGGGCGTGTCAGGTGAAGCAATTGATTGTGCGAGCCCTGGGCGACTGAACCATGGATGGCTTCCGGGATAGCCGTGTTATCGAAATGCTCCGGCGCATGCTCTCCGAGGGGATGAGCGAAAAGGTGCTTCGCGAAGTTCAGCGCCAGAGTGGATTTTCCGACGCCTCGCGGCCCCGAAATCATCCACGCATGGTGCAAGCGCCCTGCCCTGTGAGCGCTTGTCAGCTGCGTCATCGCACTGTCGTGTCCGATGGTACTGCGGCTCTGTGCCGGGATATTCACACCGTCCAACCGGTCGAAGACGGGGCGCTCTTCGTCCTCTACCATCATGCTGAGACAGACTGAGCGGCGAAGAAGTCCTCGATCACGCGATCGACTCGCTTGTTGACCGTGCGCAGCGTTTTTGAAGCGTCGACAACCCTGCAGCGGTCCGGCTCGGCATCAGCGATCGCGAGATAGGCCTCGCGGCGGATGTGTTGCTGCGCCAGCTCTTCGCTTTCGTAGCGGTCGGGGCCGTCATCTTTCCAAACATCGGCTGCCCGTTTGAGCCCTTCTTCTGGTGACAGGTCGAAGATGAGTGTCAGATCGGGCCGCGCATCTTCCGTGACAGCGCGCTCCAGCATGTCCATCATCTCCTGCGAGACGCCACCGCTGGCACCCTGATAGACCCTGCTGGAATCCATAAACCGGTCACAGAGCACTATTGCTCCACGCTCCAGGGCAGGCTTGATGAGTTCGCGCACATTATCGGCCCGAGCGGCTGCAAACAGCACCGCCTCCATTTCAGTGCCAAAGGGCTGCGCCGCGCCTGACAGCACTACATGGCGAATGGCTTCCGCTCCGCATGTTCCGCCGGGCTCACGGGTAACGACGACCTCGTGACCATCAGCTTCAAGCTTCTTGGCCAAACGCTTGATCTGGGTGGATTTACCGGCCCCCTCCCCGCCTTCGAATGTGATGAAGTGGCCGCGCACGCTTCGTTCTCCGCTCGTTCGTCACCAGCGATAGGGCGCTGAAAGGGCAAGTGCAACGGGTTTGAAGTGAGCCAAATTCTGTTTGGCTTGCGTGGGAGGCGACTGCCAACCTGGCGCTCTGCAAGCGGAGCGGCGTATATCAATACGCCGCGACCGTGTAGCGAAGGCCGCAAGGCCGAAAGCGTGAACGCAAATGGATAAACTGGAGCGTATCCATCAACGATAGAAACGTCTCAGTCGAAGCGGATAAGACCGAGCAACAGTTCCTGAACCGCATCCATCGCGCGCTGCGAGATGGTACCGACACCAACATCTTCGGCCGCGTAGAGCGGCGTTTCCTGCGTCACCTCACCATCAACGCTGACCTCTAGCTTGCCGATGCGTGTGCCCGCTTCAACGGGAGCCTGGATTGGTCCCTGAAAGACGATGTCGGCTTTCAGCCGGTCGCGAAAACCCACAGGCACAAAAATCGATAGTGCCCCTTCCGCCTTCAGCGGAACGCCCGAGCGGTCGCCGCCGAACAGCGTCGCTTCGCCCACGATCTCGTCTTTCTCAAACAGCTTGATCGACTGGAACGCACGGAACGCCCATCGCATCATCTTGATGGCTTCGTTGCGCCGCTCAGCCTGCGATTCCATGCCGTTGAGAACGATGATGATGCGCTTGTCGCCTACTTTAGCGGATGCGGTCAGGCCATAGCCCGATGCGCTAGTGAACCCCGTCTTCAGCCCATCCGCCCCATCCACGCGTCCCAGGATTGGGTTGCGGTTGCGCTGACGTACCTTGTTCCAGGTAAACTCTGGCTCGGAGTAGATCTTGTAGAGTTCGGGATAGGTGCGGATCATATGACGCGCCAACTGCGCCAGATCGCGGGCCGTGACCCTTTGGTTTGGATCTGGCAATCCGGTGGAATTGGTGAAGTTTGAGTTTTCTAGACCGATGCGGCGCGCCCGCTGGTTCATCAGCCCAGCGAAACCGGTCTCAGAGCCTGCCATCCCCTCGGCAATTGCCATCGCAGCGTCGTTACCGGATTGAACGATCACTCCCCGGATAAGGTTTTCCAGCGCGATATCATCGTTAAGATCGGCGAACATCGTGGAGCCGCCAGAGGTCGCGCCGCCGCGCTGCCACACGTCTTTGGAGATGGTGAACGTGTCGTCGAGGCCCAACGAACCGCGTTTGATGGCATCGAACACCACTTCCATGGTCATCAGCTTTGCCATGGAGGCAGGCGGCATCAGTTGATCGGCGTTCTTTTGAAACAGCACTGAGCCGGTCTCGTAATCCATGACGATAGCCTGCTTCGCAGCCGTCTGGAACGACTGGGCAAATGCGCCGGTCAACGCGGAAAGCGCAAGGACAACGGCAGCGGCGAAGCGGTAGATCATCACAAGAGCCCTATATGCAAGCGACACGCGCCCGTTAGCCCGTGTGCCCTGATACTAGAAAGCGCTTGGCATCTTCACAACGGGCAACAGCCCGAAATTCATCGTCTAATTTGTCTTGGTCTTTTTTGCAGCCTTGCGGGCGTAGAAAGGGTCGATCGGACCGGGCTCAGCGAACGGGTCCATGGCTTTGTGTTTAATTGAGCCGGTGATCATCCTGTCGGCCTCGTTTGATGCAAAAAGCGATCGGCCCATACCGCCGGGGCGGAAGCTCGCTTCGAGATATTTCGCATCCAAGCCGTGCAGCGGCGCATGGCCGACCCATTGCACGCGAACATTGCCGATGCCCTTCTTGCGGTACCCTAAAAGGTCTGCCCCCTTGGCCGATAGATCGATGATGCGACGGGAATGGTATGGACCGCGATCGTTCACGCGCACCGTCACCGACCGACCATTCTCAACATTCGTCACCCGCGCGTAACTGGGTAGCGGAAAAGTCGGGTGCGCACCGGAAAGCGCGAACTGGTCGTACACCTCGCCATTGGCCGTCAAACGTCCGTGAAAATTAGGCCCATACCAGGAGGCTTGCCCGCGCTTATCGTAGCCTGGCTCCTCTTTCGGCACGTACCATTTGCCTTTGATCTTGTAGGGCTTGCCGACCTGACGTCTTCCACCGCCCTTGCGAACGATGAGGCTAGTGGACACGCGCGGGCTCGCTGCGACGCCGTAAGCGGCTTCGGAGAACTTCGTCTCGTTATTAATGTAGGGTTTGGTTGAACTTGCGCCCTTCGGCATCGCTTTGATCATAGCCTGATTGGGCGAACCGCCACACCCTGCGAGGCTGAGCGCGAGCGTGAGGCAAGCCAACGAGCGG
Organism: Pseudomonadota bacterium; assembly: GCA_039208305.1. GTDB lineage: Bacteria > Pseudomonadota > Alphaproteobacteria > Rhizobiales > Rhizobiaceae > Pseudahrensia. The sequence continues at coordinate 394 of JBCCRF010000132.1, read as the reverse complement.
ACATTCTTTTTGACATGATGCACGGTGCGCAAAATCCGGACAGACCAACCCACGCTCAGCGTTCCACAATCCGGTTTACCGTTCCTTAACCCGCTCCGAACCGCCGTGTGTCAAACAACACTGCACTGAAGCGGATAGTCAAATACTCGGGCTTTGACGTTACCTTCTACTCAGCGATCAAATCCGATGAGCGCTCTTGTCGCCTTTCTCACCGATCCCAACAGCCTCGCCCATGCGGCAGCTGGCTTCTATGCCTTGGGTTTGCTGACCCGAAACCAGATTCTGCTGCGGTTGCTGATCCTGTTCGGGACTGGCTTCTACATCGCCTATTATTACCTCGCCCCCTCTATGCCGCTATGGGAGGCGATTATCTGGAGCTGCATTTTGGGCAGCG
>JBCCRF010000131.1:0-7730 GCA_039208305.1 Pseudomonadota bacterium | reverse complement strand
GCCCAGCCCAGCGATGATACGCTGGTCGAGAAGTGCGGCCTTCAGCGGCACGTTCTTTCCGGCGAAGCGGGTCGCGAGATAATCCGCGTCCAGCGCATTGCCCACCGGTTCGACACCCAACGCGATGAAGGACGGATGCACATCCAGTTCGCTGCGCGGGGTGGACAGCATGAAGCCGAAGCGGCGCGGGTCATTGTAGACAACGCGCGCAGGACTGCCAGACGCCGTTGTCAGATGGAACGTGACGTGATCGTGCGCCTCGTCGCGGCTTTTCTCGTGGTGGAAATTGCCGGGCTGAGCCTCGCCTGCCCCTTCGAGTGTTCGGAACGAGCCGGACATGCCCAGGTGCATGATGACCACCGTACCGTCATCGAGATCCATCAGCAGATATTTTGCCCGCCGCGACAGTGCCGCGATGCGCCGCCCTGCGCTGGCATTGGCGAAATCGTCCGGAAAGGGAAACCGCAGATCAGCGCGGCGCAGTTCCAGCCGATCGATCACCGCCCCTTCCATAACAGGCGCCAACCCGCGCCGGACGGTCTCGACTTCGGGAAGTTCAGGCATGGGTTAAACGTGCTGCCCGCCATTCACGTGGATTTCCGCGCCGTTTACGTAGCTCGCCTGCTCGGCGCAAAGATAATAAATCGTGTCGGCAACCTCCATCGTGTTGCCCAGGCGGCCCAGCGGGATATCTTCGATGAGGTCTTCTGTGCCCGGCGACAGGATCGAGGTTTCGATCTCGCCCGGCGCGATGGCATTGACGCGGATGCCGTGGGGGCCGAAATCGGCGGCCATCTCGCGGGTCAAAGAAGCGAGCGCCGCTTTGGACGTGGCATAGGCTGAACCGGCAAAGGGGTGAACGCGACCACCGGCAATGGACGTGACGTTGACGATCGATCCCTGCGCCGCCTTCAACTCTTCGATCAGCGCGCGGGCGAGCAGGATGGGGGCAAAGAAATTCACCTGAAACACCTGCCGCCAGACCTGCATCGGTGTGTCGATGGAATTGGGGCGCTTGCCGCCATCCAGCTTCGGTGAAATGCCGGCATTGTTGACCAGCGCGTGCAGCTTGCCACCCTCATCCGCCAGCCGGTCGCGGATGTCCGCCACAGCCATGCCGAGCGAATCGGCATCCGCCAGATCGACCTGAACGTGGTTGGCGGCTCCCTCCGGCCAGGGACAATTGTCGTCAAAGGGTTGGCGGGACAGGGTGAGTACCCGCCATCCTTCCGCCGAAAACCGCCGCACGGCAGCGTGGCCGATGCCACGGCTCGCGCCGGTGAGAACCAGTGTCTTGCGTCCATCATCCGCCATGGGATCGTCCTGTCATTCGGCATCAACCGAAAATTGGATTTGAGCACTCCGTTATAGGGGAGCACACATCCTTTCACCACTGTCTAGGCGAAGGCGATGGCTTTGCCTATGGTTTGTGCCACTTTGCAGACGACAGAGACGGGGCAGACCATTGGCCAGCCAGAATATTCTCGCCATCGACCAGGGAACCACATCCTCTCGCGCGATCATTTTTGACGGCGAGCAGAAGATCGTCGCCATCGCGCAGCGCGAATTCACCCAGCATTTTCCAGCTGACGGCTGGGTGGAGCATGACCCGGAGGAGATCTGGGAAACCGTGGTGACCGTCTGCCGAGAGGCGCTGGAGAAAGCGTCGATGACGGCCGCTGACATCGCCGCCATCGGGATTACCAATCAACGCGAGACGACGCTGGTATGGGAGCGGGAGACCGGCAAAGCAATCCACAATGCCATCGTCTGGCAGGACCGTCGCACCGCGCCCTTCTGCAAACAGCTTCGCGATGCGGGCCATGAGGCAGAGGTGACGATGCGCACCGGCCTGCTGCTCGACCCTTATTTTTCCGGCACGAAGGTGCACTATATCCTGAACAATGTTGACGGGGCGATGGAGCGAGCAAGAGCAGGAGAACTGGTGTTCGGCACGGTCGACACATTCCTGATCTGGCGGCTGACCAAGGGGGCACGCCACGTCACCGACGCGACCAACGCCGCACGCACGCTGATGTACAATATCGGCGAAAACGCTTGGGACGAGTTCATGCTCGACCTGCTGGACGTGCCGAAATCCATGCTGCCAGAGGTGCTGGACTGTGCTGCCGATTTCGGCACGGCGGATGCCGAATGGTTGGGGGCGGAACTGCCGATCTTGGGCGTCGCAGGGGACCAGCAAGCGGCCACAATCGGAAACGCCTGTTTCGAGCCGGGCATGTTCAAATCTACCTACGGCACGGGCTGCTTCGCGCTGCTGAACACCGGCGCTGATCAGGTTGCCTCCAAGAACCGGATGCTCACCACCATCGCCTATCGCCTCGATGGTGAGACGACCTACGCGCTAGAGGGTTCCATCTTCATGGCGGGTGCAACGGTGCAGTGGCTGCGCGACGGGCTGCGGATCATCGACGAAGCGGGCAAGTCTGGACCGATGGCGGAGGCGGCGGATGAGAACCACCACGTCATCATGGTGCCCGCCTTCACCGGCCTCGGCGCGCCCTGGTGGGACGCCGATGCCCGCGGTGCGATCTACGGCATGACGCGGGCAACCGGACCCAATGAAATAGCGCGGGCCGCGCTGGAGGCCGTCTGCTACCAGACCTGCGATCTGCTGTCGGCCATGCATAACGACTGGGGCAACAGCAGCGACGATACGGTGCTGCGGGTGGATGGCGGTATGGTCGCCTCCGATTGGACGATGCAATATCTCGCCGACATTCTGGACTCCCCCGTAGACCGCCCAACTGTGCTGGAAACCACGGCGCTCGGCGCAGCCTGGCTTGCCGGATCTCGCGCGGGCGTGTGGGGCGACCGCGAAGCCTTTGCCAAGACGTGGAACCGCGAGCGTCGCTTCGAGCCGAAAATGGATGATGGCACCCGCGAGGAACGCCTCGCCGCATGGTCCGATGCTGTCCAGCGCACCTTGTCGAAAAGCGCTAACTAACGGGAAGTTGTAGGCCGCGCAATTGCACATCGCGCCCTGCCCCGCCAAAAGGCATGCCAAAGCGCAAATCAACATCGCGCCATCAAAGGACGACCCATGAAAAAGACTATCGCCACCCTGTTCGCCAGCGTCATGACTCTGGCCGCCAGCACCGCCTTTGCCACAGACCCTGATCCAGCCAAATGGAAGGACGTGCTGTCGAAAGCGAAGGGGCAGACGGTCTATTTTAATGCCTGGGGCGGATCGCAGAACATCAACGACTACATCACATGGGCCGGTCGGCAGGTATCGGAGCGCTATGGCGTTACCGTCGAGCATGTGAAGTTGGATGACACAGCCTCCGCTGTTGCCACGGTGGTGGCTGAAAAAACAGCTGGTAAGGACGAAGGCGGACGCGTCGATCTTATCTGGATTAATGGCGAAAACTTCGCCTCCATGAAGGACCAGAGGTTGCTCTACACAGCGCCGGACGGCTCCGGCTGGGCCGGAAAACTGCCGAATTGGCAATTCGTTGATGTTGAGAACAAGCCCACGATCACGGTGGACTTCACCATCCCTACCGACGGGCTGGAATCGCCATGGGGCGGGGCAAAAATGGTCTTCTTTCACGATACCGCGCGCGAGATGGTGGGCGATCTGCCCGACAGCATTCGCGGCCTTGCCACATGGGCGCAGAAGAACCCGGGCCGCTTCTCCTACCCCGCCCCGCCGGACTTCATCGGTTCGTCCTTCCTGAAGCAGGCGCTGAGCGAGTTGGTGGGCGACCCTGACGTGCTGCAGCAACCGGTGGTAGAGAGCGAATTCGCTGATGTGACTGCGCCGCTATTCAACTTCCTCGACGGTTTCCACCCGAACCTGTGGCGCTCAGGCCGGGCCTTCGTGAAGAACTATCCCGCCATGGTGCAGGGTCTTGCCGACGGCGAGTTGGACATCATCTTTGCCTTTAATCCGGCGGAAGCGTCATCTGCCATCGCGCAGGACCGCCTGCCGGGTACGGTACGCTCTTTCACCTTCTCTGGCGGCACGCTGGGCAACACCCATTTCGTTGCCATCCCCTACAACGCAAATGCCAAGGCAGGCGCGCTGGTGCTGGCGGACTTTCTGTTGTCCCCTGAAGCCCAAGCCCGCAAGCAAGACCCCACCGTGTGGGGCGATCCAACGGTGCTGAACGTTGAGAAGCTGAATGAAGACGACCAAGCCCGCTTCGCAGCCCTAGACCTCGGCATCGCCACGCTGAAGCCGGAGGAACTCGGCCCGATGCTGCCCGAACCGCACCCGACCTGGATGGCAGCAATCGAAAAGGAATGGGCGAAGCGGTATGGGTCAGGGAGTAATTGACGGCCTAGCCGATGGTCGAAGCTGCCTATTTCGCAATGCTGGCGCTCATCCTGACTCATGAGTTGGATGCAATGACACGGCGCGAATGGCGGCTTCTGCCGGTCTGGCGGAACCTTTCTGACGAGACTGGGCGCACGGTGTTCGTTGCGGCGCATGTGCCGCTATTTTTCGTGTTGCTGGTGTTCGGCATCGGCGATCCGCTGACTAACGCCGCGTGGTATCTGTCCGCCTTCGCCATCATTCACGTCGTCATGCACTGGCTGTTGCGAAACCATCCCGAAAACCGCTTCAACACTGTCGGATCATGGGTGTTGATAGGCGGCGCGGGTGTGTTTGGCGCGCTGCACATTCTCCTGCTCGCTGTCTGAGCCATGCTGCGCCTCGCACCCGCGCTGGCTCTCCTCGTGCTTCTCGGACCCGTCGCTTGCGGGTTGATCGCGACGTTCCTGCCTGCCTTCGGCTATCTGCCGTCACTGGGCGGCAACGAGTTCACGACACGGCATTTCCACGATGTCCTTCAGGTCGGCGGTATGGCGCGGTCGCTTAGCCTGTCCTATTTCACGGGCCTCGCCACCACGCTCATCGCCTTCGTGATCGTCTGGCTGTTCGTTGCCGGTTGGTACGGCACTGCGATGTTCTCGCGTATGCAGCATCTCATTTCGCCGCTGCTCTCTGTGCCCCACGCGGCGGCTGCCTTCGGGTTGGCCTTCTTGATTGCCCCATCTGGGATGCTCCTGCGGGTGCTGTCGCCATGGGCCACCGGTTTCGACCGCCCGCCGGACTGGCTGCTGCTGCAGGACCCGAACGGCATCGCGCTCATTGCCGGGCTGGTGGTCAAGGAAATCCCCTTCCTGTTGCTCGTCACGCTCGCAGCCCTGCCCCAGACCCCCGCCGCACAGGCGGCGCGGGTGGCAGGGTCGATGGGCTATGGACGGATCGCCGGTTTCACCTTCGCAACTTGGCCACTGGTCTATCGCCAGATCAGGCTCGCGGTTTTCGCCGTCATCGCCTTCGCCACCTCCACTGTGGATGTGGCGCTGGTGCTTGGCCCCGCGACGCCACCGACACTGGCGGTGAAATTGACGCAATGGATGTCCGACCCGGATATCGCACTGCGCTTCACCGCCTGCGCAGGGGCGCTGCTGCAATTGGGGGTGACAATGGCTGCGATCCTGACCTGGATTGCTGGCGAGAGGATCATCGCAGCTGTCTGCACCAAGCTACGAAATGGCGGGGCGCGGTTCGTGCGCGACGCCACCCTGCGAGCGACAGGGGCAACATTGACCGGGTCAGCAGCGTTCACCGTGTTTGCAGGGCTTGCCATGCTGGCGCTGTGGTCCGTCTCCGGCTTCTGGTCCTTCCCGGACGCGCTGCCCGGCAGCTACAACCTGCGCTCCTGGAGCCGTACGCTGCCGCAACTTTCCGGACCGTTGGTGACAACACTCGCCACCGGTCTCATCGCTACTGCGATCGCGGTGGTGCTTACGCTCGCATGTCTTGAGCGAGAGGCGCGCACGGGGCGTACCGGTGGCAATCGGGCACTCCTGTTCATCTATATTCCACTGTTGATCCCACAGGTGGCTTTCGTCTTCGGATTGCAGCTTTTCTTTCTCGGTCTCGGATGGGACGCGAGCTTTCCCGCCCTCGTCTTCGTGCACTTGATCTTCGTTCTGCCCTACGTTTTCCTTGCTCTGTCGGACCCTTGGCGCGCCTATGACAAGCGGTTCGTGTGGTTGTCCGCGGGGCTCGGTCAATCGCCCACGCGAACCTTCTGGCGTGTGCGCTTTCCGATGCTGTTGAAGCCGGTGCTGGTGGCGGCCGCCGTGGGGCTTGCGGTGTCCATCGGGCAATATTTGCCGACGCTGCTCATCGGTGCCGGTCGCTGGCCAACGGTCACCACGGAGGCTGTCGCCCTCGCCTCCGGCGGCAATCGCAGGGTCATCGGCGTCATGGCCTTCGTACAGATGGTGTTGCCCTTTATCGGGTTTGCACTCGCCGCAGCGATCCCCGCGCTTCTTTTCCGCAAACGGCGTGGTATGGGCCTGGCCGCATGAGCGCGCTTCATCTCGATCATGTCACCATCTCGCTGGGCGACCGGCGGCTGCTGTCAGTCGACACGCAGGTGCAACCCGGCGAGACGCTGTCGATCATGGGGCCATCAGGCGTCGGTAAGTCGTCGCTACTGGCGTATATTGGCGGGTTTCTGGACAAAGCCTTCACAGCAACCGGCGCGGTGCGGATGGATGGTGAGGACCTGACGCAACTGCCAGCCCACGCCCGACGCACAGGCATTCTGTTTCAGGACCCGCTGCTGTTTCCGCATATGTCGGTCGCCGAAAACCTGCTCTTCGCAATGCCCCGTGATGTAAAGGCCCGTCGCAAGGCGGCAGATCATGCACTGGAGCAAGCCGGGCTGGACGGTTTCGGCGACCGTGATCCGGCAACGCTCTCGGGCGGCCAGAAAGCGCGGGTGGCACTGATGCGGGTCTTGCTGGCGCAGCCGCGATGCCTTCTGCTGGACGAACCGTTTTCGAAACTGGATACCGAGCGGCGCGCAAGCGTTCGTAGCTTCGTGTTCAGCGAGGCGCAGCGGCTGGAACTGCCGGTTGTTATGGTCACCCACGACGCCGAAGATGCCGCTGCGGCCATGTCTGCGACTGGTGGCAAGATCATCGACCTGGAGGCGAACGTCTAAGCCATGGACCTGCCGCCTCTGCCGGTCACGGAGGTTCTGCCAGAGCTTTTGGCCCGGCTGAACGAAGCGCCAAATGCCGTCCTCATCGCCCCGCCCGGAGCAGGCAAGACAACGCTGGTTCCGCTCGCATTGCTGGATGCCGGATGGCGGCAGGGTCGCAAGATCATCATGCTGGAGCCACGCCGTCTCGCCGCGCGCGCCTCTGCCACCCGCATGGCGCAGCTGCTCGGCGAGACGGTGGGCCAGCGCGTCGGCTACCGTGTGCGGTTCGACACCAAAATCTCGAAGGATACGGTGATTGAAGTCGTCACCGGCGGCGTTTTCGCACGTATGCTGCGGGCGGACCCGATGCTAGAGAGCGTGGCTGCGGTTCTCTTCGACGAGTTCCATGAACGGAGCCTCGACAGCGATCTGGCGATGGCGCTGTGCCTCGATCTGCAATCCGGTCTGCGGGACGAACTACGCCTCCTCGCCATGTCCGCCACACTGGACGGAGCTGCAGTCGCCGATTTGCTGAAAGCGCCAGTTGTGGAGAGCCAGGGTCGTGCGTTTCCCGTCGAGATATCCTACCGTGACGGTGGCCCGAAGGACCCGCTGGAGGTCGCGGTTCACGCTGCCTGCCGTGCCGAACTGGAGCGCGGGAATGGCGGAGATATCCTCGTCTTCTTGCCAGGGCAGCGGGAGATCGAGCGATGCCACGAGCGCCTGTCCGGTAGTCTTGAAGGCGTC
>JBCCRF010000130.1:0-7760 GCA_039208305.1 Pseudomonadota bacterium | reverse complement strand
CGATCTAGGCGCCATACGCGGGCGGCTGACACCGGATGCACCGATGTCGAAGATCACTTGGTTTCAGGTTGGCGGTCCTGCGGATGTGCTGTTCCAGCCTGCCGATGAAGACGATTTGTCAGCCTTTTTGAAGATGCTGCCGGGTGACGTGCCGGTAATGGTGGTTGGCATAGGCTCCAATCTGCTGGTGCGGGATGGCGGGATAGATGGCGTGGTCATTCGCCTGTCGGGTAAGGGTTTCGGACAGGTGGAACGTGTGGGCGATACGCAATTGCGTGCCGGTGCTGCCGTTCCCGACAAACGAGTAGCGGCTGCGGCGCTGGATGCTGGGTTGGGCGGTTTTGCTTTCTATCACGGCATTCCTGGCGCCATTGGCGGCGCGCTGCGGATGAATGCCGGTGCCAACGGCACGGAGACCACGAACCGTGTCGTCGAAGTGACTGCCATAGACCGGCAAGGGGAACGCCACACGCTGAGCCACGCTGACATGGGTTATGCCTACCGTCACAGTAGTGCGTCGACGGATTTGATTTTCACCTCCGCGCTGTTCGCGGGGAAGCCTGCTGACAAGAAGGATATTCAGGCTGCTATGGATGAGGTGCAGCATCACCGCGAGACGGTGCAGCCCATTCGTGAGAAAACTGGCGGCTCAACCTTCAAGAACCCCGAAGGGCATTCGTCGTGGAAGCTGGTGGATGCGGCCGGTCTGCGTGGGCACCGCATCGGTGGCGCGCAGATGAGCGAGATGCATTGCAATTTCATGATCAATACAGGCGGCGCCACGGGGTATGATCTCGAGCTGCTTGGGGAGACCGTTCGCGATAAGGTTTACGTCGATAGCGGTGTGCTGCTGGAGTGGGAAATCAAGCGGCTTGGCCGTTTCGAATCCGGCCACGAGGTTGCGCCTTTCCAGCCTTAACCGCCGTGTCGCTGATTTGCGAATGGTCGCTGGTCGAGCTGAATTTGAGTGACCTTTTTGCCCAGACATTGAAAAAGTTAGCGAGTGCGAAAATTTTCCGCGCCTGACGACAATCTGCAAAATCGCGAGTCTTTTGAATCCTTTGCGCTGGCCTGTTTCGGTGTCGATTCAACGCTGTAATGCTTTGTGATCAGACGCCACAGTTGATCGCATCAACACCCTGTGATTCCTGTCGTTGAGGGGAGCTACGACGGGGGCCATTTAGATGAAGCATGTTGCTGTTTTGATGGGGGGGTGGTCGTCGGAACGACCGGTCAGCCTGTCGACCGGCAATTCCTGCGCCGATGCGCTGGAAGCGGAAGGCTACCGCGTCACCCGTGTGGACGTGGACCGCAACGTCTCCGCCCTGCTGGCCGATTTGAAGCCAGACGTTGCCTTCAACGCTCTACACGGTCCCCATGGTGAGGATGGTACGATCCAGGGCATCCTCGAATATCTTGATCTGCCTTACACTCATTCTGGCGTGATGGCGTCGGCGCTTGCGATGGACAAAGAGCGGGCAAAGACGGTCGCTCGTCGCGCTGGCATTCCTGTTGCAGAAGCGAAAGTGATGCATCGGCTGGAGGCAGCCGAGAAGCACGCGATGAAGCCGCCTTATGTGGTTAAGCCCGTCAATGAAGGATCCAGTTTTGGTGTGCTGATCGTCGGTGAGGATCGCTCGACCCCGCCACAGGAGCTTTATTCTGACGACTGGCCCTATGGCGATATCGTCATGGTGGAGCGGTTCATTCACGGGCGCGAGTTGACCTGCGCGGTGATGGGGGACGTCGCGCTGGGTGTGACCGAGATCAAGGCCGCTGATGGTGGCTGGTACGACTACGATGCGAAATACGCGGAAGGGGGCTCCACACACGTTCTTCCGGCTGAAATTTTACCAAATATTTACCAAAAAATTCAAACTCTGTCGCTGAAGGCGCATGAGGCTATCGGCTGTCGCGGTGTATCGCGCTCCGACTTCCGGCTGGACGACCGCGTGAATGGGACGGGCGAACTGATTTGGCTGGAGGTCAATACTCAGCCGGGAATGACGCCCACATCTTTGCTTCCCGAACTGGCCCAGCACGCGGGCCACTCTTTCGGTGAGTTGCTGAGCTGGATGGTGGAGGACGCTTCTTGCCAACGCTGACCGCATTTGCCGGGGCATTTCGCGCAATCCGCCGCACAGTGATCGGTGATGATGAGCCGATGGCGGCTTTGCGTCCGCGCATGCGTGTGGCCAAGCATGCGCTCGACCGAACCCCGCTGCCGCGTTCAGGAATCGCGAGCGCATTGGCAGTGGTGTTTATGTTCGGTGGCTGGACCCTGGGCGCAGGGCAGGGCCAGACCAGTAATCCCGTATTGGATGGGCTTGCCGGACTTGTTGGCCTTCAGGCGACAGATATTCGCATCACCGGTCAGATCGAAACGAGTGAAGCTGATGTCGTGGCAGCTCTTGGTCTCGGTCCCAACGGTTCTCTCATCGGCTTCGACGCAGGCGAGGCCCGTACGCGCCTGATGGAACTGCCGTGGATCCGCAATGCGGCGGTGCGCAAGCTCTATCCCGGCAAGCTTGCAATCGCCATTGCTGAGAGGCGCCCTGCCGCTGTTTGGCAGTTGAATGACCGTTTGACAGTTGTCGATGGAAAAGGGGCGAAGATCGCCCGCTTCGGCATCACCGATTTGCTGGAGAATCGCTTCGCCCATCTCCCTCATCTGGTGGGGGAGAATGCCTCTCTTGCTGCCCCTGATATTCTGCCGCTCGTTGCCGATCACCCCATTTTGGCAGGTCAGGTGTCATCCTACGTGTTCGTCGCCGAGCGCCGGTGGGATCTGGAATTGACCAACGGCATGCGGGTGAAGCTGCCAGAGGTCGGTGTGGCGAGGTCGCTGGAACGACTTGCCGCTCTCGCTAGCGAAGAGCGTGTGCTTGAGCGAGAGATTGCCACCGTCGATATGCGTCTTGGCGACAGGATCACGTTTGCGCTGGAACCTGCTGCCGCGAAGACACGCGCCGAACTCGTGGCCGCCCGCCTGAAGGCGATGAAGAAGGCGGACCGCAAATTATGAGCCTGTTCGCTTCTTCATCGCGCCATCGTCATCCCTCTGCGGTGTCGTCATCGCAGGGGACGATCATTTCTGTGCTGGATCTTGGTTCCAGCAAGATGTGCTGTCTGATCGCTAAGCTGCGACCGCAGGAAAACGGCGGTGTTCTGCCGGGGCGTACCCACTCGATTGAGCTGCTTGGTTTCGGCCATCAGCGCTCTGCTGGCATCAAGTCTGGCACCGTTGTCGATATGGATGCCGCTGAACGGTCACTGCGCCTCGCGGTTGATGCCGCTGAGCGCTCCGCAGGTCTGACGGTCGATCAGTTGATCGTCTCTGTATCGGCGGGCCGTCTTTCGAGCGACAGTTACGCGTCCTCTATACGTCTTGACGGAAATGCCGTGGACGAAGTGGATGTTAAAGACGTGCTGGCCGAAGTGCATGAGAGCGCAAGCCACGAGGCGCGCACTACACTGCACGCCATGCCGGTGGACTACACGCTGGACGGCGCTGCTGGTATCGCTGATCCCATCGGGCTGGTCGGTGAGGAGCTCGGCGTTGCCATGACCGTGACCTCTGCGGATGACGGTCCGCTGCAGAATCTCGAGAATTGCATCAACCGCACCCACCTGTCGGTGCAGTCCATGGTCGCCGCGCCTTATGCGTCTGGGCTCGCCTGCCTCGTTGCTGACGAGATGCAGATGGGGTGCGTTTGCATCGATATGGGCGCTGGCACGACAACGATATCGATTTTCTTGAACGGGCAAATGGTTTTTGCCGATGCGATCGCCGTTGGCGGGCAACATGTCACGATGGATATCGCTCGCACGCTTTCCACACGTGTTGCAGACGCGGAGCGCATGAAAGTCCTGCACGGCAAGGCAGTCGCGAACACCACCGACGAAGGCGACATGCTCGCCATCCCTACATTGAACGATGATCCCCACGTCATGCCGCAGCAGATATCGATCGCGCAGCTGTCACAGATCATCGGTCCGCGTGTCGAAGAGACGCTAGAACTGATACGTGACCGTATTGCCCGCTCCGGTCTTGGCCCAGCTGTTGGTCGTCGTGTTGTGCTGACGGGTGGTGCCAGCCAGTTGGCCGGCGCAGCTGATGTCGCTGCCCGGGTGTTGGACGCTGATATCCGACTTGGCCGGCCTCTCGGCGTGTCACGTTTGCCCCAGAATGCCAAGGGGTCCGCATTCTCTGCCGCTGCGGGTCTGTTAGTTCATCCGCAGATCGCCGGACGGGAATATTACCCGCGCCAGTCCGCATACCGGCCGCGCCTTGGCGGTGTCGGGGACGGCGCGCTGTCTCGTGTCAGCAGGTGGTTCAAAGATGCCATCTGATTTCGATCCCCCCATGGAGATTCATCCGCCGCCCGAGGCCAGCCCGGACAGGACCCATCATTCCGCCGAGACGGACACCAACGAACAAGGCCCCGAACATCAGGCGAGGCCAGCACAGAAAGTCGAGACCATGACCATTAATCTTCAGAAGCCGGAAATCACTGAACTGAAGCCACGCATCACCGTGTTCGGTGTAGGCGGTGGCGGCTGCAACGCCGTCAACAACATGATCACTTCGGGCCTGGACGGCGTGGATTTTGTGGTGGCCAACACCGACGCCCAGGCGCTGACGGCGTCGAAGGCTGAGCGCATGATCCAGATGGGGGTGCAGGTAACGGAAGGTCTTGGCGCAGGCTCTCAACCCGAGGTCGGTGAGGCGGCTGCCGAAGAGTCTATCGACGAGATCAAGGATCATCTGACCGGCACTCATATGTGCTTCGTCACCGCCGGCATGGGTGGCGGCACTGGCACTGGCGCTGCCCCGGTCGTCGCCCGCGCAGCTCGTGAAGCCGGTATTCTGACCGTTGGCGTCGTGACAAAGCCGTTCTCGTTTGAAGGCGCACGCCGCATGAAACTGGCGGATGCGGGTATTGCCGAGCTGCAGAAGAACGTCGATACGCTGATCGTCATTCCCAACCAGAACCTGTTCCGCGTGGCTGACGAGAAAACCACCTTCGCCGGTGCTTTCGCAATGGCCGATCAGGTGCTCTATTCCGGTGTCGCTTGCATTACCGACCTGATGGTCAAGGAAGGCTTGATCAATCTCGACTTTGCAGACGTGCGCTCGGTGATGCGCGAGATGGGTCGTGCGATGATGGGTACGGGTGAAGCATCTGGCGATGGTCGCGCCATGGCTGCCGCGGAAGCGGCGATCTCCAACCCACTGCTGGACGAGACGTCCATGGCTGGTTCGCAAGGGCTGCTGATTTCCATCACGGGCGGCAAGGACATGACCCTGTTCGAAGTGGATGAGGCCGCGACCCGCATTCGCGAAGAGGTCGATGCTGACGCCAACATCATTCTCGGTGCGACCTTCGATGAGTCGCTGGAAGGCGTTATCCGCGTCTCGGTGGTCGCGACCGGTATCGATGCTGAAAACTCCGTCGCCGGTCTGCCCGACCTGCAGCGCATGAACGATGCTGCTGAGCGTTTACGCCAGACCGTTGCGCCAAAGGCGCAAGCTGCTCCGGCAGCTGTTGCTGCCGCCGCGCCCACCGCTGAACAAGCAAGCATCGCGCAGGTGGAAGCTGAGCTGGAATTGCCGAAAGCGGTTGAGATCGAACGACCAGCGCATGCGGAGCTTGCACCAACGCCAGCGCCTGCGCCCGCTGAAATGATCGATCCTATCAGCGATGCCGACTTCCAGTCGGCCCTAGAAGCGCAGATTGCAGAGCCGTCACCCGCCGATCCGGTTCAGCTGCCCATCGCAGCGCGAGAAACCGCGGCCACGCAGAATCCGCCTGCTGAAGAGAATGGTCCGCTTGGCATGTTCAAAAGACTGGCCAACACGATTGGCGGTCAGCCAGCAGCTGAACCCGCCCCTGCCGTTGCACCGGCGCCAGTTCGTCCCGCGCCTGCACCGCAGCCGCGTGCTCAGGCTCCGGCCCCGACACCTGTAGAAGCGAATGGTGCTCCACGCGCAGATGCGTCTCCCTACGCCTCGCCACGCAATGGTGGGTTGGATATCCACGGTCGTCCCGCATCGGCAGCACGCTCGCTGGCCGAGGACGATCAGCTCGACATTCCTGCGTTTCTGCGCCGCCAAAGCAACTGATCTAGCCAACCTTCACGACTGAATTGAAGACGCCCGCGGATCGCAGGATTCGCGGGCGTTTCGCGTTGTTACGATGCGTGATCGCACCCTTACCAGTTCGTTAACACTTTAATGCAAATTTAACGGTGCGTGATCCTGTCGGAAATCGATAAGGTGCTGAATTGTATGGCGTAAATCGATCACGAGGCGCCGAAGTCCATGTTAATGGACGGTAAGAAAGCGTGATTTGGTCAAAAATGCGGCAATCTGTAGGTTCTGTCCCAGCGTCGAAGTTGGCGACTCGTAATCCATACCCCGGGGGCACACGGGTTTCTTCCAGCGAGGAAGAGAGTGGCGGGTCAACAGTTACCTTCGGCGAGAAGAGGGCGAACACATTTTCAGCGCTTGCATCCAACAAGCGCATCAAGGGGCTAGCATGGCAACAGTGAACACAGGCAAGGTTGCGGGTAAGAAGACCCTCCAGAACACGTTGGCCGGTCGCGTCGAATTCAAGGGCGTCGGTGTTCACAGTGGCAAGCCTGTCAGCATGACTGTCTCCCCTGCGGATCCCGGACACGGTATCACTTTCGTGCGCAGTGACCTGCCGGTAGATCAGCAGCGCGACATTCAAGCAGACATTTATTCCGTCGCGGCCACCGACCTTTGTACCGTGCTCGGCGATCCTTCTAGCAACCATGTGAAAACTGTCGAGCATCTGATGGCCGCCCTCATCGCCATGGGTATCGACAACGCGCAGATCGAAGTAGACCGCGCTGAAATCCCGGTGATGGATGGATCGTCTGAAGTCTTCGTCGATGCCTTTGAGAACGTCGGTATCATCGCTCAGGCGCGTGCTCGCCGTTATCTGCGCGTGCTGCGCGAAGTACGGGTCGACATGGGGGCATCTTACGCTGTTTTCACCCCTGGTGATGCCACGCTATACGACATCGAAATCGACTTTGAGACGCCGCTGATCGGTCGTCAGTCCTGGTCCGGCGAATTGACGCCACAGACCTTCAAGACCGAATTGTCCCGCGCCCGCACATTTGGCTTTATGCGTGATGTAGAGAAATACTGGGCCGCCGGTTTCGCGCTCGGTTCCAGCCTCGAGAATTCGGTGGTGATCGCCGACGACCACACGGTCATCAATCCCGAAGGTCTTCGCTACGAGCAGGAGTTTGTTCGCCATAAAGCGCTGGATGCGGTGGGCGATCTGGCTCTCGCTGGTGCGCCTTTCCTCGGTACCTACAAATCCTATCGCGGCGGCCATCGCCTGAATGCTTTGGCACTCGAAAAGCTGCTGTCTGACGAAGCCAATTACGAGTGGACCTACGGCGAAACCGTGTCGCGCGAGGCCGGTCGTCCTGCCGGTCGGGTCGAACTGGTTGCCGTTAGCGCCGCAGCTTACAGCGCTGACAAGTCCTGATTGTCACACTCTGCCCAGCTGAGTGATGGGCATTTGTGCAACAGCTTTTTGATCTGTCATCCGCCGTTAAGCACTGCCTTGAAAATGCACGATTCAACGCTCAGCAGTGCATCGGAAGTCTTGGCGCGGTAGCGTTCGGGGTATAGAAATTCTCGAGTTCGGCCTTTGTGGTCGGGACGGGGCGTCTAGGCCGCGATGAGGTCGGATATCGTATGGTGGGAAACATGG
>JBCCRF010000129.1:0-7782 GCA_039208305.1 Pseudomonadota bacterium | reverse complement strand
TGCTGACGACATCAGCTGCACCGCGATCCTGCGGGGCTTAAACGCCGACGATCTTTCGGACGCCGATCTGGCCGCGTCGCTGGGTCTTCTCGGCTTCGATCTCGCAAGCGAAACTGAAATCGACGTTTCAGCGATCATTAGTGAACGCCTCGCGTTCATAGCTGACAAAAACTGGGCCGAAGCCGACCGCATCCGCGATGAACTTCTTGCCCAAGGTATCCAGCTCAAGGACGGCAAAGACCCTGAAACCGGCGAGCGCGTCACGACATGGGAAGTCGTGCGGTGACGAAACGCATATCCGTCTCGCAGCATCCGCCCAATCTGGGGCGCGTCGGCGGCGACGTGCTTGTGCAGTTTGAGGACCGTCGCAAGATACACATTCGCCAGGCGGTCGTGCTTGGGCTTATCGCTCTTTTCGCTGTTGCAGTGATAGCTTGGATGCTGGTCGTGACTTCCGGCAACAAAGCCGAAAGTACAACAGAGACCCCGCTACACTTGGAACACATCGCTAACGATACCGGCTTTGCTACCACCAATCTCGATAAGCTGAAGAACCTGAAATATTCAAACATTCCCATAATGCGAAAGCGGGCGATCAGTAAGATCGAACGCGCTGCCGAATACGATCTCGAAGGCGTTTTCACTCGTACCCGCAATCGTCGGGATCTCAAGCTCGAAGTGCTGCAACGCTCATACCGAAAGGCGATCGCAGAGATCAGCGATCACTCTGCTCGCAACGATCTTTACGATCGCTATAGAGCGGGGCGAAACGCTGCTGAAGAAGAGTTCCGTATGGTGCGCAGTCGCGCGACGGCTCTCATTTTCAAGAAAGCCAAAGACCTCAAAGCAACTGTAACGACACCACCTGAAAGCTTGGACCGATGACCTGCGAACGCATCACGTTATTCGACACAACCCTTCGAGACGGCGCCCAGACGCCCGGCGTCGATTTTTCCGTCGAGGACAAGATCGCCATTGCGAGAATGCTGGATGAATTCGGGCTTGACTATGTCGAGGGCGGCTACCCCGGGGCGAACCCCACCGATACGGCGTTCTTCGAAAAGCCGCGTACGGACCATGCCACGTTCACCGCTTTCGGCATGACGAAACGGGCAGGGGTGTCGGTTTCGAATGATCCGGGGCTTGCAGCTCTATTGCAGAGCAGCGCTTCGGCGATCTGCTACGTGGCCAAGGCTTGGGACCTGCACGTGCGCGTGGCGCTTGGCTGCACGAATGAGGAAAATCTCGACTCCATCCGTCAGTCCGTCGAGGCGGCGATTGCGGCGGGCAAAGAATGCCTCGTGGACTGCGAGCATTTCTTCGACGGGTTCAAATCCGACCGCGACTACGCGCTCGCATGCGCCCGCACAGCCTTTGAGGGCGGAGCGCGTTGGGTTGTGCTGTGCGACACCAACGGTGGCACGCAGCCCATCGACATCCGCACCATAGTGGAAGCGGTGATCGAAGAAGCCGTGCCGGGGGATCATCTGGGCATCCACG
Source organism: Pseudomonadota bacterium (assembly GCA_039208305.1). Taxonomy (GTDB): domain Bacteria; phylum Pseudomonadota; class Alphaproteobacteria; order Rhizobiales; family Rhizobiaceae; genus Pseudahrensia. The sequence continues at coordinate 6,282 of JBCCRF010000129.1, read as the reverse complement.
CCCATGACGATACGGGGCAGGCGGTGGCCAATTCGCTCGCTGCGGTGAACGCCGGTGCGCGGCACATTCAGGGCACGATCAACGGCATTGGCGAGCGCTGCGGCAACGCCAATATGGTGACGCTCATCGGTACCTTGGCGCTAAAGCCGTCCTTCAACGAGCGCTTCGAGATCGGTATCGCGCCCGAGAAGCTGCGCGGTCTTACCAAACTGTCGCGCACATTCGACGAGTTGCTCAATCGCGCGCCGGACACGCAAGCGCCTTATGTCGGATCGTCGGCGTTCGCGACGAAGGCGGGCATTCACGCCTCCGCGCTCATCAAGGATCCGTCCACGTATGAACATGTGGAGCCGGAGGCCGTCGGCAACCGGCGCAATCTCATGGTGTCCGATCAGGGCGGCAAATCGAACTTTCTCGATCAGCTGCGCCGTCGCGGTATTGAGGTCGATAAGAATGACGCGAAACTCGACACGCTGATTTCTCTCGTGAAGGAGCGCGAAGCGTCCGGCTATGCCTACGAAGCGGCGGAAGCGAGTTTTGAGCTGCTGGCCCGCCGGACACTGGGAACGGTGCCGCAGTTCTTCCGTGTGGAGGGTTTTCGCACATCAGTGGAGCGCCGTTTCAACGCCATGGGTGAGGTCGTCACGGTGTCGGAAGCGGTTGTGAAGCTGGAGGTCGAAGGAGAAATCCTGATGTCGGTCGCAGAGGGCAACGGCCCCGTCAACGCGCTGGACAAGGCGTTGCGGACGGACCTCGGCCGCTATCAGAGCGAAATCGAGGGGTTGGAACTGGTGGACTATAAGGTGCGCATCCTGAACGGCGGCACGGAAGCCATCACCCGCGTGCTGATCGAATCCACCGATGCTACCGGCGAGCGCTGGTGGACGGTGGGCGTATCTGACAACATCATCGATGCCTCCTTCCAGGCGCTGATCGACAGCTTGAACTACAAGCTTGTGAAAAGCGGGGCTGCGGCGTGAGCAAATTGGCCGCGCCTGCGCCGAACCCGGCGAAGGGCGGAAAAGGGGATGGCGCGAAGGCTGGTTTCCTTTACGCGCTATCGGCCTATGGCCTGTGGGGTTTCCTGCCACTCTACTTCTGGGTGATGGATGGTGTGCCGGTGTTGCAGTTGCTCGCGCACCGTGTCGTTTGGTCTCTGCCTGTCGCGCTAGCGGTACTGGCTGCTACCGGGCGTCTGCCGGAGCTTTGGGCCTTGCGAAAGGAGCCACGTCTTCTGGCCATGATGGCGCTGACAGCGACGTTCATCAGCATCAATTGGGGCGTCTACATCCTGTCGGTGGAGATGAACCTCACGTCTCAAGCAGCGCTTGGCTATTACATCAATCCGCTGATTTCCGTCCTCATGGGCGTGGTGCTGCTGTCGGAGCGGCTCGACCGCTTGCAGAAAGCCGCCATCGCATTGGCCTTTGTCGGCGTCGTGGTGAAGACGATTGCTGGTGGTACTTTCCCCTTGATTGCGCTGACGCTGGCGTTCTCTTTCGCCTTTTACGGCTATCTACGCAAAACCGTCGCGATAGGTCCGACTGCCGGTTTTACGGTGGAGGTCGCGCTGCTATTCCCGCTGGCGCTGGGTTACCTCATCTGGGTGGAAGTGCAGGGAACGGGTGCGTTTACCCAATCGCTGGAAACGGCAGGCTGGCTTGCCTTTGCGGGCCCTGTCACGGCGACGCCGCTCATCCTGTACGCCTACAGCGCCAAGCGGCTTCGTCTCGCGACGCTGGGGCTGATGCAATACATCGCGCCGTCAATGATCTTTCTGCTGGCCTTCACGCTGTTCGGCGAGCCGCTGGATGCAGCGCAAATCGTCACCTTCGCGCTCATCTGGTCCGCGCTGGTGCTCTACACGATCTCCGTCATGCGCCCTGTAAAGCAGGGATGATGCCGTCCACCGTATCACTCATCAGCGGGCGGGCGCGGGCAGCGTTGTGCAGGAAGCCGGCTTGCTCCATGTGGTCCATCAGCTCGCTATAAGGCGTCCAGAAGCCGCCTGAGTTCAGGAGTGCCAACGGCTTCTCGTGTTGCCCGAGTTGAGACCAGGTGAGAATTTCCACCAGTTCTTCCAGCGTGCCGATGCCACCGGGCAAGGCGACGAAAGCGTCGGCGCGGTCGTACATCATCTTCTTGCGGGTGTGCATGTCGGGCACCTCGATCATGTCGGCACCCTGCAGATCGGCGGCTCCATGGGCCTGTTCCTTCCGCAGTAGGAACGTTGGGATAATGCCGGTAACACGCCCTCCACCAGATAAAACGCCGCGTGCGACGGCGCCCATCAACCCGCGGTCACCTCCACCATAGACGAGGCCGACATCTGCCTGTGCCATCAGTTCACCCAGCGTGCGGGCTTCTTCAACATAGCGCGGTTCAGAGCCTGGCGAGGAGCCGCAATAGACGCAGATATTGGCAATGGAACCGGCAGATCGGGATTCGGGCATGGTGTGCTTTCCGGACGATTGGTGCCTGTCGCCATAGTGTGTTAACCACGCGCTGCCCAGATCGGTGAAAGAGAATGCGGGGATTTCCCATTCCCCCGATCTGGAACGGGGCGAATATGGTGATGTCATGATACCGGTATTGGCGAAATTCATCGTCTGGGGAACAGCGACGGCGACGGCCGGGCTCACCGCAGCGGTGGCGACTGGCGTTCTGCCGCTTGAGGACGTACGGGGATGGTTCACAGGTAAGCCGCAGGTTGCGGTTGTGGAGCAAAAACCTGCGCCCCTTGTCGCCGTGAAACCGGCCGAGAAAGAGCCGGTTATTGAGACAGTCGAGACTGAACCGAAGCCGATCCTGCCGTCATTTGATATTTTGCGGGTGGAGGAAAACGGCTCCGTTTTGGTGGCTGGTCGCGCGCCTGCCGGAGCCACGGTCGAACTGGTGGATGCCAGTGGTAAGATCGTCGGTACTACCCGCGCGTCCGACGCTGGGGAGTTCGTGATCCTGCCTGATAGCGACCTCGCGCCGGGAGATCACAGCTTCACTTTGCGCGCCACGAGAGCGGGCGAGGCTCCCATCGTTTCGGCGCAAGCCGGTGTGGTTCGCATTCCAGAGCGTAACGCGGATAAGCAAGACGGTGTGTTGGCCATGGTGGTGGAGGGCGGATTACCGAGCCGGATCGTCGCCAAGCCATTCGAGGACGAGATCGAGGTCGCGTCGGTGCAGTCTTTACCTGATATCGTGAGCGATGCGGTGCTAGAGCCTGTTGTGACGAACACTACCGCGCAGAACCTCGAGCAGGCCAAACCTGAGCCTGAAGCTACACCCAAGTCGGTCAAGACAGAGCTCGCCGCATTGCCCGAGCCTGTAGATGCACCAAAGACAGAGCCTGTGGAAGTGGCGAAGTCGGAGCTGCCTCCGGTCATCGCTGAGAACCGTTCCTCCGTGGCCGTGGAGGCCGTCGAGGTTGAGAACGAGACGGTCTTCGTCGCTGGTGCGGTAAAGCGGGGTAAATCCGTGCGCGTTTACATCAACAATGAGGCCATCGGAACCGCGCGTGGCACGTCCGATGACCGCTTTCTGGTCAAGAAAGACTTCCCGCTGGAGCCTGGTTCCCATTCTGTGCGGGCCGATGTTCTGGACCCAGCTTCCGGGCAAGTAACCGGGCGGGCCGAAGTGCCGCTCGTGCACGAGCCGATTGATGCGTCTCCAGCGGAGACAGAAAAGGTTGCGGTGGTGGAAGGCGAGGAACCCGCGCTGCAGGAACAATCGGTAGCATTGACACCCAATTACCAGGTGCCCATCCGCACTGGCAGCGCAATTATCATAAAGCCTGGCGATAATCTGTGGCGTATCTCTCGCAAAAATTACGGGCGAGGCATCCGCTACACGACGATCTACGAGGCGAACCGCAAGCAAATCCGCGATCCGAACCGCATCTATATCGGCCAGATTTTCAAGCTCCCCCACCGCGCGAAGCAATAGAAGCTAGCTGGCTGCGACCCGTTGGTCGTGCCGCCCACCTTGTAGAATCTTGTTCACTTCCCCAAATTCATCGTAACAAGCCGATGAACCGGAGGGACGTCACATGCCGCGCCGTTGCAACCAAGACTTCGCCACCGGTTTCACCGATGGGTTTGATCGGGCCGGTGAGATGGCGGAGGTTTTCGCGGCGCTGTCGAACCCGGTGCGGATCGTCATTCTGCGCCACGTTGCCAACCATGCGGACTGCGGCTGTAAGGACATCACAGACGTGCTACCGCTGGCACAATCTACCGTTTCACAGCATCTGAAAGTCCTGATCGAAGCGAAGCTTGTGGAGGTTGAGACTGTACCGCCGCGCTCCTGTTATCGCGTCAACGAAAAGCTGCTGCGCTCCATTTCCGACGAAACGGCTCATTTTCTGAAATCCTGCTGCAGCGACATGCGTGTCGACGTTTGATCGACAACGCGAATTCGCGTTTTGAAAGAATCCCTTGTCCGAATCCGATGAACTGAAAAAAGACCGCTCGTCTCTGGCGACGGTCGTCGATTTGTGGCCCTATCTGTGGCCTGCTGACCGTCCCGATCTGAAAGCCCGCGTCTTCTATGCCGCGACTTTTCTGATCCTAGCCAAGCTCATCACGGCGATCATTCCGTTCTTCTTCAAGTATGCCACCGATACGCTGAACGGTGCTGACCCCGAAGTGTGGTGGGTACCGGCGCTGATGATGACGCCCATCATGATGGTGGTCGCCTACAACGTATCGCGACTGGTCATGTGGGGCTTCACCCAGTTGCGAGATGCGCTGTTTGCTCGTGTCGGGCAATATGCCGTGCGGCAACTGGCCTACAAGACGTTCACCCATGTCCACACGCTTTCGCTGCGTTTCCATCTGCAACGTCGCACCGGCGGCCTGTCGCGCATCATTGAGCGTGGGACGAAAGGCATCGAGACAATCGTGCGTTTCACGATCCTCAACAGTTTACCCACGGTGGTAGAGTTTGCTCTGTACGCCGGCATCTTCTGGTATTTCTTTGGCTTCTGGTATGTCGTGGTCATTGCCGCGACGGTGTTTTCCTACAGCTGGTTCACCATCCGCGCATCCGACTGGCGCATTGCCATCCGACGCGACATGAATGCGTCGGACACGGAGGCGAACACGAAAGCGATCGACTCCCTTCTGAATTTTGAGACCGTCAAATATTTCAACAATGAGCGAATGGAGGCAGACCGTTTCGATGTCTCCATGGCGAGATATGAGGTGGCTGCGACCAAAACATGGACATCCCTTGGCTGGCTGAATTTCGGTCAGATGGCCATCTTCTCCACCGGCATGCTCGTATGCATGGTGATGTCGGCCATGGCGGTTCAGCGTGGTGAGCAGACCTTGGGTGACTTCGTCCTCATCCACACCTTTCTGATGCAACTGTCGGTGCCTTTGAATTTCATCGGTTTCGTCTACCGCGAAATCCGGCAGGGGCTTACCGATATCGAAGACATGTTCGATGTGCTCGGTGTTAAGCCAGAGGTCGTTGATAGCCGCAATGCCAGCGAGCTAACCGTCGATGACCCAACAATTCGTTTCGAGAACGTCTCCTTCCACTACGATCCGAACCGACCAATACTGAAAGATGTCAGTTTCGAGGTGCCGGCTGGCAAGACCGTTGCGATCGTCGGGCCTTCTGGGGCCGGGAAGTCCACCATCTCTCGTCTGCTGTTTCGCTTCTACGATGTGCAGCAGGGCGCTATTACAATCGATGGGCAGGACCTGAAGGATATTACTCAGGACAGCCTCCGCGCTGCTATTGGAATGGTTCCTCAGGATACGGTTCTGTTCAACGACACGATCGAATACAACGTTCGCTACGGGCGCACTGATGCAACTTCCCAAGAGGTGCGTGAGGCGGCCGAGATGGCGCAAATCGGCGACTTCATCGAGCGGCTTCCGCAAGGCTTCGATACGCCGGTGGGCGAGCGTGGTCTAAAGCTTTCAGGTGGGGAGAAGCAACGTGTCGCCATCGCCCGAACGTTGCTGAAAGCGCCACCCATTCTCGTGCTCGACGAAGCGACTTCGGCGCTGGACACCCAGACGGAGCAAGAAATCAAGGCCGCTCTGGACGAGGTATCGCGTAACCGCACAACGGTGGTGATTGCCCACCGACTTTCGACGGTGATCGATGCCCATGAGATCATCGTGCTGGCGGAGGGGCGGATTAAGGAGCGTGGCACCCATTCTGATCTGCTGGAAAGAGACGGCCTTTATGCCTCTATGTGGAACCGTCAGTTGCAGGCAACCGAAGCGGAAGCGGCGTTTCTGGAGGCGCATAGAAATGATGGTCAGGACG
>JBCCRF010000128.1:0-7826 GCA_039208305.1 Pseudomonadota bacterium | reverse complement strand
CGGTGGGAGGAATAGAGATCGCCCGCCGCATCGCTGCCGCACCAGATAACGTCCTCTCCGGGCAGCTCCCGATCCGGCCATTCCGCCAGTGTTGCCATGGTGGCGGCGATGACGCTCTTACTGCCGCGCACAACCGACGCGGGGGACCGGACCACGATGTCATCGGCATACCAGTCGCGCAGGCGATGGATGTTGCGGTTTTCCCAGATGTCCTCGGTGACGCCCAGGATATAGTCGGGCAAATCCTGCCAGCGCGGATCAAAACCCTCCAGTGCCATCAGTCCGCCGTCCAGCCCCCGTCGACGATGATAGAGGTACCGGTGATAAGGGAGGAGGCGTCGCAGGCGAGGAACAGGACGGAACCCATGATGTCCTCGATCTCGCCAACACGGCCCAACTTGATCTTGTCCTCCAGCCAGGCCACGCGCTCAGGATTGTCGAAAGTGGACTGCGTCATGGGCGTGCGAATGAAGGTGGGGCAGATCGTGTTCACGCGGATGCCGAACTCCGCCAGCTCAATGGCTGACGCACGGGTGACGCCCTCGATCCCGAATTTCGTGCCGCAATAGACGGAGCGGTCGATACCGCCAACATGGCCCATCTGGCTGGATGTATGGATGATAGACCCCTTGATGCCTGCGTCCTTCATACCGTGCGCCACAGCCTGCGCGATGAAGAAGGCCGACTTGAGGTTAAGGTCAGCGATCATGTTGTAGTTGGCTTCATCGACATCGAGGAAGGGCTTTGGGTCGTTGGTGCCCGCATTGTTGAACAGCACGTCAAAAGGGCCGTGGGTGGCGATTTTGGCGCGCGCATCATCAAGATCGCCCACATCGAGAGCGATGGCCTCGGCGGAGAACCCTTCCGCCTTCACCTGATCGACTACTGCTTGCGTGCGTTCCAGATTGCGCGCGGCCATCACCACATGCGCGCCAGCTTCCGCCAGCGCCATGGCACCGCCTAATCCAATGCCGGAGGATGCGCCGGTTACGAGGGCACGTTTGCCGTCGAGGCGGAAGGACGGGGTGCGGGGGAGTGTCGTCATGAAGGTTGCCAAGTGTGTTCAGTCGTCGGGTAGGCGATACCACGAAACGGCGGAAAGTCTGCATAGCGTTTGCGCCGTGTTGCTTCGTCTTCCGAAGGCTTCTCGCCTTCGCCGAGCAATTTTCCTTTCGGCTTGGCGTAGGAATAGATCGACTTTCCACGCACTTCGTGCCAGCTCAGGTTGAAAGCGGCGTTTTTCGGGAAGAAATATAGCCCCGCATGGTCGAGATGATCGCTCAGCCACCACGCCAGATCACGCCAGTCGCGCCCGGCGTTATACTGGTCGGCAAACCATGGAACGACGATAGACACCGTCGCACCCATATGGCCGTTGTAATCGTGGCGGTCCCAGATATGGCCTGCATAGTTGGACGCATTGGCCGCGCATTTTTGCGGTTTCACCTGCGTCGAGCCGAAATGGTTGAGCTCACACGACCTCAGACCCGAACGGATTTCGATTGGCCCGAAGGTCTCCACCAGCGGGTCGAGCAAACGCTGACAGAACGCGCGGCCTGCTGCGATGGCAAGCTGTGGATCGTCCGGGAGATTTGGTTTGCCGTAAAAATTCGCGATCTCCGAATAGAGAAAATTCCGCATGTAGAAGTGCCGTGACAGCCTTACACGGCCCAGTTCTTCCAGACCGGTGTAGCTTCCAGCCTTTCGAGTCAGCGCCATGTCAGTTCCGCCGCAAGCGAGTGCGGTTCCGCGGTGTTGTGAGTCCTCGCATCCGCGCCAGCACATCGACGTCGAGCTGGTGATACATGTCGAGAAGATCGACCAGCACCCAGTTTTCACGGATGCGGCGTCTCTTCCCCTCGCCTTCCAGACGCCAGAAGTCCAGCGAGCGCAACTCAATCGGCTGTCCACTTGGCGCGATACCTAGCCAGCCGGAATGGGTGAGCGTCTGGGCCATGTTGGGCCAGCCGGTAACGGCGACGTAATCGCCGTCGCCGAAGAAATGATGGTGCGTGTTGTCCGAATTCTGTCCCCTGTCCGGCATGGCAGCAAGGAAAGGAATCTGATGGTGCTTGCGAAACCCCTCAATACCGCGCCCCGTACCGATACCCGTCGGGCCATACCAGTTCATGTGGTACGACCAGAACCGGTCCATCTCCATGACCTCCGGCCCGCCCTGCGAGGGATGCCGCGTCATCGCGCTGAGCATCTCGATCACGAATTGGCAGGACGCTGCGCCACGTTTCGGATCAGCTGAACCATCAAGCAGGCCATCACAAGTGGCCGGTCCTGGCACGCACCAGTCGCGACCGAGCGATGGCGACATGGGCCAGCAGCCGGACTGCATCATCAGTTCAGGCAGATCCCAGATCATCTGCACTTCAACGATTTTACCGTCGACGACGCGGAAGAACTCATGGAAACGCATGTGAGCTAGGTGACCGGTTGCGGGTATGTCGAGAAACGGACCACCCCATGTTCCCATGTAATGCCCGCCCTGTCCGACCCAGATATTTCTGTCATGGTCCTCACCAGCCATGGATATAAATGGACGGCGTTCCAGATCGGGCATCGCATGGGCGAGCGGTCCGATGGCGCGGCTCCAATATCCCTCACTGCCTTCCGCAACACCATCGCGACCGGTGGTCAATGGGTGGCAGAGGCGCAAAAGGGCGTCGTCGGCGAAGGCTGCAGTGATGGCATCTTTCGAGGAGTAGGCTTCGAAATTGTAGAAGGCAGCGGCCAGTCGCGATACCAGCGCACGGGCTGTGTCGAGGGACGTCACTCCGCCGCGTCCGTCAGCGGCTCCGCTCTCTCCCCGTAAGGCACGTTACGCCCTCCATACCGCCGCACGCGGACGTTGCACTGCTCGGCGTGGCCAACGAAGCCTTCCAGCATGCACAGGCGCGAGCCGTACTCGCCAATGGTCGTGGCAGCCTCGTCCGTCAGCACCTTCTGGTAGCTGTGGGTCTTGAGGAATTTTCCAACCCAGAGGCCGCCGGTGTAACGACCGGCCTTTTTCGTCGGCAGCGTGTGGTTGGTGCCGATGACCTTGTCGCCATTGGCCACGTTGGTGCGAGGACCGAGGAACAGCGCGCCGTAGCACGTCATGTTCTCCAGGAACCAGTCGTCGCGCTCCGTAATCACCTGCACATGCTCGGAAGCGATGTCGTCGGCGACGTGGAGCATCTCGTCCCAGGTGTCGCAGACGATGACCTCGCCATAGTCCTTCCAGCTTTTCGACGCCGTCTCCGCGGTGGGGAGGAGTGTCAGGATGCGATCGATCTCGTCCATCGTTGCGCGGGCGAGTCTTTCCGAGTTCGTCAGCAGCACGGCGGGTGAATTGTAGCCGTGCTCCGCCTGCCCCAACAGATCCGTGGCGCACATCTCCGCGTCCACCGTCTCGTCTGCGATAACCATGGTTTCCGTCGGCCCGGCGAAGAGGTCGATGCCAACGCGACCGAAGAGCTGGCGTTTGGCCTCCGCGACGAAAGCGTTGCCGGGACCGACCAGCATGTGGACCGGCTCGATGGTCTCCGTGCCGATGGCCATCGATCCAACGGCCTGAATGCCGCCCATAACGTAGATTTCATGCGCGCCACCCAGCTTCATCGCGGCGACGATGGCGGGGTGCGGCTCGCCGTTCTGCGGCGGGGCCGACGCTACGATGCGCGGCACACCAGCCACATTTGCGGTCAGCACCGACATATGGGCCGACGCCACCATGGGGAACTTGCCGCCCGGCACATAGCAGCCGACCGACTGCACGGGGATGTTCTTGTGGCCAAGAATAACGCCCGGCATCGTCTCGACCTCGATATCGGTCATGGACCTACGCTGCGCTTCGGCGAAAGCGCGAATCTGGTCCTGCGCGAAGCGGATATCCTCCATGTCGCGGGTGGAGACCTTCTGCATCGCCGCTTCGATTTCGCTGTCGGACAGGCGGAAATTTTCGGGCGAATAATTGTCGAACTTCTCCGACAGTTCCCGCACCGCCGCATCGCCGCGCGTCTCAATCTCCTTCAGAATGCTCTCGACGGAGGCGCGCACTTTCGCGTCATCATCGCGACGGTCTTCCTCGGAACGGGCGGTTTTCAGGTGACGGATGGTCATCGATATGGGCCTGCAAATTCGAAAACGTTGCTGCCGACACTATCGCTGCGGGACCGCCATGCAAGACCAGATGAGCACGTTCACCTATGCCAGGGCAGCTGATCCGGCCTTAGGTGCGCTATCGGATTTTTTGTCTTCTTCTCCCAGCCGTGGCCGTTGAAGATGTCGACGCCGAGTTGGCGCAGGACGCCGGGGAAATCGACCATCACCCAGTTGTCGGTGATCTTGCCGTTTTGCACCTTCCAGAAATCCATGTAGCGGATGACGACCTTCTTGCCCGTTGGTTTCAGGCCCATGAACTCGCCGGAGTGGACGGCCTCCTGGCGGCCGAAAGCGGCGGCCCATTCGCCGTCATAGAGGCGGGCTTCGTCGATGCAGACCTTATCGGAGAAGGCTTCCTGAAAGGGCTTCTGCCATCCTTCCTGAAACTCTTCCAAGCCTTCCTTATAGCCGCAACCGGCATTTCCCATCCAGCGGAAGTCAGCGTGGAAGAACTCGCCGATGTCCGCGATGCGGTGGTCGTTCAGCCCGTCCACCATGGTTTCGATCACGCGGCGGGTGTCTTCAAGTTTCGACGCATCATTGTCCTTGGTGAGCTTGGCCTGTTCTGGGCGGGCGCCTTTCATGGGGCAACTCCTGCAACGTGGATTTTCGTTGTGCTTGGCGCGGAACGGCAGCGAGCGCAAGCGCGATTGACAAGGGTCGGTTCGTTTTATATCTAACTATATAGTTTGATGTTAAACTAAATGGAGACCGGCATGAAACGCAGACAGTTTCTCGCGGTAATCGGCGGCGGTGTGGTTCTGGCAGCAGGTGCTGCAACGATGCGCGTGACGCGCAGCGCAGCCGAGGCGGCGGCACCGTGGCAGGCAGCAGGGTCCGAGTATGACGAAGTGCGGCGCAAGGCGCTGTCCTACGCGATCCTCGCCCCCAACCCGCACAATATGCAGCCGTGGAAAGTGGACCTTTCGGTGCCTGACACCCTGACACTCTATCCTGATACCACGCGGTTGCTGCCCCACACCGACCCGAACAATCGGCAGATCACCGTGGGGCTGGGCTGCTTTCTGGAACTGATGGTGATGGCGGCAGCAGAAGACGGCGTGCGTGTCGATCTCAACGTCTTTCCGCAAGGCAGCGACAGCGATGCGTTGGACGAGCGGCCTGTAGCCGTCGCACGGTTCGTGAAGGATGCGACCGTCAGCCCGGACCCCCTTTTCGCCTATGTGCTGCAGCGGCGCTCCAATAAAGAAGCCTACGATACGAGCCGCGAAGTGGCTTCCGACACGCTGACCCGCATCGCTGAATCAGCGCGGGTGAACCGCATCGGCTGGACCAACACGATGGACGAGGTGGAGGACATCCGAACCCTCACCCAGCAGGCCTCCACCATCGAGATGGAAACACCGCGCACCCACAAGGAGAGCGTGGACGTCTTCCGCATCGGCGCCAAAGAAGTAATCTCCAATCCTGACGGGATCGATCTGTCCGGGCCGTTGATGGAGGCGCTGTCCGCCGTTGGCATGTTGAACCGAGAGGACATGATGCGCCCGGGCCAGACGGGCTTCGAGCAGGGCCGCGAGGCGGTGCTCGGGCCGTTGCGCAGCAGCATGGCCTATATGTGGATGGTCTCACCCACCAATGATCGCGCGTCGCAGATCGCTGCGGGGCGCGACTGGCTGCGCGTCAATCTCGCCTGCACCCGCGAGGGCGTGGACATGCAGCCCAACAGCCAGGCGCTGCAAGAGTATCCGGAGATGGCTGCGCTCTACGCCAAGGTGCATGAGATGTGGGCAGCCGATGGTGGCACGGTGCAAATGCTGCTGCGGCTGGGCTATGGAGAGACTGTGCCAGCGAGCCCGCGCTGGCCGCTGGAGGCGAAACTGATTGACGACCGAACGGCCCACCTCGCAGCCCCCTATTGAGCGGGAGACGGTGATCGCGGATGCAGCGCCAGACGCAGGCGGGCCACCGCTGATCTTTCAGTTGTTCAACGAGATCAACATCCTCGCTCAACTGTCCGGCACGCTGCTGAACCGCCGCCTGCCGGACGGGTTGCATGCGTCCCATTTCGGCATCCTCAGCCACCTCTCGAAACGCGATTTTCCAGAAACGCCCGCCAATTTGGCCGATGCGTTTCAGGTGACGCGGGGAACCATGACGCATTCGCTGAAGGTGCTGGAAGCACGCGGCTTCATCGCCCTCGACCCCGACCCGAAGGATGGCCGCAGCAAGACTGTCCGCCTCCTCCCCGAAGGCCGAGGCTTCCGCGAACAAGCGATCGCGGCGCTGGCCCCCGCTATCATGGTGCTGTCCGACAAGCTGGAAGCGGTGGACGTGGAGCCGGTGCTGGAAGAATTGCGGAAGCTGCGGGTGATTTTGGATGAAAATCGGGATGTGTGAGCCTACACCTCCAACCGCTCGCCGCTGTCCTTGTCGAAGAGGTGGCAGATGCTGGCGGGGATGTCGGCGGTGACGTTTTCGCCGATTTGGGCGCGGTATTCCTTGTCGGCTTTGACCGACAGCAACTCCTTGCCGGCGCGGAAGGTGACCATGGTAGCTTCGCCGAGGAGTTCCATGGAATAGACAGGCGCGGTGATGGCTCCGCCACCTTCCACCGTGGGGGCGACGATGCCCGCATCTTCGGCGCGGAAACCGAGAGTGGCAGGGCCGTTGTGCTTCGTGTCGAGCCCTTCGACCGTCAGGCCGTGGCCGGTGAATGTGCCGTTTGTGATCTCGCCGTCGAGCAGGTTCATCGCCGGTGAGCCGATGAAGCCCGCAACAAAGGTGTTTTGCGGGCGGTCGTAGATTTCCACCGGCGTGCCCACCTGCTGCATCTTGCCCGCGCTCATGACGACCACGCGGTCCGCCAGCGTCATGGCTTCGATCTGGTCGTGGGTGACGTAAATCGTGGTGGTGGCGAGCGTGTTCTGCAGGTTCTTGATCTGCGCACGGGTGGAGACGCGCAGCTTGGCGTCGAGGTTCGACAACGGCTCGTCCATCAGGAACACGGTGGGTTCACGCACGATGGCGCGCGCGAGCGCCACACGCTGGCGCTGACCGCCGGAGAGTTCGGCGGGTTTGCGGTGGGTGAAGCCTTCCAGTTCCACCATGTCCACCGCCTGCTGCACGCGCGCTTCGTGAGTGGAGGGGTCGACGCCACGCACTTTCAGTGGAAAGCGGATGTTCTCCCACACCGTCATGTTCGGGTAGAGGCCGTAGGACTGGAACACCATGGCGATGTCGCGGTCCTTCGGCTCCAGATCATTGACCATGCGGTCGCCGATCCAGATTTCGCCGGACGTCACTTCCTCAAGACCGGCCACCATGCGCATGGTGGTGGTCTTGCCGCAGCCGGACGGGCCCAGCAGAACGAGGAATTCCTTGTCGGCGATCTCCAGATCGAACTTGTGCACGCCGACGAAATCGCCCCAGCGCTTGTGAACGTTTTTCAGGGTGATGGAAGCCATGGTCTTAATTACCCTTTGACTGCGCCAGCCGTCAGGCCGGAGACGATCTGGCGCTGGAAGAACATGACCAGCACGAAGAGGGGAGCGGTTGCTGACACCACCGAAGCGACGGCGAACATGACGTTGCCTTCCGTCTGCGTGGTGCCAAGGAAGGACGCGATCTTGGGAATCATCGTCTGGTTCTCCTTCGACAGCAGCATCGAGGTGACGATGAAGTCGTTATAGGCGAGCAAGAAGGAGAAT
>JBCCRF010000127.1:0-7854 GCA_039208305.1 Pseudomonadota bacterium | reverse complement strand
CCGCCGCCAGTGGCGAGCGCTCCTCGGCATCGGCGACGTCAGAAAATTCGAACGGCCCGTGTTCTGCCACCGTTTCGCCGGGCAGGAATTTCAGCGTCGCCGGGTTCGGCGTGGCTTCAGTCTGGATGAACATCGCAATCTCCTCACGCCCGTAGCGCGCAAAAGGTGGAGTTTAGAACTCTTCAAAAATAGGCGCTGGGAGGCTGCCGATCAAGTCAACTTATCGCGTCAAAGCCGACCGCAGCAGGCCAAGGCCGGCGGCGGCGAAGAGGGTGGAGACGATACCGTCCACCGCGCGGCGGGCGCGGCCGTAAGCGCGCATGAAACCGGAGAGCGAGAAGGCGGCGGCGTGGCCTGCATAATTGGCGAAACCGATCGCGATGCAGATTGCAGTTGCGACCACGAGCATGCCCGTCGAACTGCTGTCGCCCAGTCCCATGGACAATGCGGCCATCCACGCCACGACGGCTTTCGGGTTGGAGAGGTTCAAAAAGAGGCCCTGACGGAACCAGTGCCCGCCTTTGGTAACGGCCCGCGCTTCATCATCCGCGCGCATGGCGGAACGAGCGGACTGGATGGCAAGCCACAGCAGATAAACCCCGCCGAGTATCTTCATCGCAATCAGCAATGGCGGTGTGCTTTCCAGAACCGCACCCATGCCGGTTGCGGCAACAAGCCCCCAAAAAGCCAAACCACAGGACAGGCCGAGGCCGAATCGATGTCCCGCACGTTTTCCTTGGCTCATGGAAACGGTTGCCACCGCAATGTTGGCCGGTCCGGGGGAGACGGCCACCACCAGAAAAGCAAGCGCAATGGATGCAAGCGAGGTCAAGTCGATCATCGCTTCACACCAGATCGTCGATGTCTTCGTCCGTCAGTGTGGCGGGCACGACGGTGACGGGAATAGAAAAGGCGGACGAAGAGCCCGCGATAGCGGAAACGAGAGGGCCAGGCCCGTCCTTGTGTTCACCGGCGGCGAGCACCATCAGGGCAATGTCGTGATCTTCCTCGATCAGCTCTTCGATGCATTGGGCAGGCTTCCCCTCGCGCACCACCGTTTCCGGCGTGATGCCACCGAACTCCATGCACCATGCTTTGCCCTTAGCGAGCGCCTGATCCGCCGCAGCACGGCCTTCGGATCGCATGACGTCTTCGACGCCGAGCCAATGGCCGAAATCCTGCGGCACGATCACGTAGATCAACACCAGATCGGCATCGATGGCCGAAACGCGCCGGGCGGCGTAGTGGATCGCCTTTTCGCATTCCGGGGTGGAATCCACCACGGCGAGAAATTTCCGCCGGTGACCTTCGATGCGTACTTCGCGCTTTGAAACCATGATCGTCTTGCCGCAGTGCAGGCAGCCGCGGCCGCCGGGAACAACAACCTAACGCGGCAGTTCGAGCGTGGAAAGCGTGAAAGGCAGCACAAATACTTACTACAAAGCTGCTCAGACCATCAGCACCAGGGGGGCGCGTAAAAACGAGTTATTAGAGTATTTTGTGTAGTCTCAGTCACGCCAGCAACGAAAAGGAGTTGCAACAGATGATCAACCGGGATCGCACGACGCAGCTTGCGCGCCGCTTCAGGCGAGACGAACGCGGGGCCACAGCTATCGAATACGCCATCGCCTGCGCCATGGTCGCCATAGCGGCACTCGGCGGCATGAACGTCGCAGGTGGCGGGGTCGATCACTCCATGGGTTGCGTGGAACAGGCCGTGACAGCCGGCACCAACTGCTGAGGCATCTTCGCGACCGACGCGAAAACTATTAGGCTGTCCGGCGTCACGCAAGCCCGCAGGACGCCGCCCATGTTGCCTGAACCTCCACCGCCGTTCCGCCCTTTGATCGGTCGCTTGCGCGCCTTGCGTGAGGATGAACAGGCTTTGGCGCGAACCAATCCGCTCGTGGCGCAAGCGATGGAACGGGAGAAGCGCGAAGGCCACCGGCTGGCGGTCATCGTGCGGACCATCGCTCTTAGCATCGTTTTCGTCTTTCTGCCCTTTCTCAACTGGCACCCCAGCGTGTTGCTGTATCAGGCGATGCTGCTCATCTTTATCGCTCTCGGTTGGCTGCAACTGCGCGTGGCGCGATCGGGATTTTCCGGCTGGGAACTGGCCCTGATCTACGCCGATATCGCGCTAATGACGCTGGTGGTGCTGGTGCCTAACCCGTGGCAACCGGAACCGCTTCCGCTTGCCTACAATTACCGCTTCGACACATTTCTCTATTTCTTCGTCATTCTGGCGGTCGCGACACTTGCCTATTCGTGGCGCACCGTCTGGGCGATCGGAACGCAAATAGCGCTGGTCTGGGGCGGGGGCGTTTTGCTGGTCCTGTTCTTCAGCGATGGAATCTCCGGCCTGACGGAAGCGGTAAGCGCTGCATTTCCCGATAAACCCGGTATGGCGACGGATCTCGACCCCAACTCGGTCCAGGGCGGGAACCGCGTTCAGGAAATGGTGGTCATCATCCTCGTTGCGGGAATTCTCGCGGTGAAAGGTTGGCGTTCCAACCGGCTGCTCATTGAGCAGGCCTCCATCGCCACGGAACGGGCGAACCTGTCGCGATACTTTCCCGATACGATGGTGGAGACGTTGGCGTCCGCCGACCACGATATTGGTGCCGTGCGTGAAGAGGAGGTCGCGGTGTTGTTCACCGATATCGTCGGCTTCACGCAGCAAGCGGAAAACATGAAGGCCGATGATGTGATGGAGATGCTGCGCGGCTATCACGAACTGGTGGAACGTGCGATTTTCGATCACAGCGGAACATTGGACAAATATCTCGGCGACGGCGTGATGGCGACATTTGGCACGCCAGTCCCCGGGGCAGATGATGCAGCGAACGCCTTGGCCGCAGCGCAGCAGATTGTGCGTGATGGCTACGCGTGGGGTGAGACGCGAGTGGCGGAAGGCAAGCCTATCGTTGCGATCGCCGTGGGGGTGCATTTCGGTCCGGTCATTATGGGCGACATTGGCTCGGAGAGGCGGCTGGAATTCGCTGTGCTGGGGGACACCGTCAACGTGGCTGCACGGGTGGAAACTGCGACCCGTGACCTTGGTTGCCGACTCGCAGCAACCGACGCGGTTGTCTCGCGGGCTGGTGGGCCGGACGCCGCGCTGGGCCTGACAGGACGCGAGGGCGTATTGCTGAAAGGCCGCAAACGACCAGTGACGCTTTGGACGGACTAGGGTCAGGACCCATTAATTTTGTCCCTTCTATTGGCTTTGCAAGGTTTGCCCGAAGTGAAACAAGCGCAAGAGAAGACTGGACGTCTTTTCGAGCATTGGTTCGCTGCGGACGGGCCTTGCAGGGCCAACCCTCTGGGCGGGACGTATTCGGTCCCCGGACAGCGTTGCGAAGCGTTGAAAACCAACAGGGTTTCCTGCCGCTTCGCGCCTCGCCGGAAAACGAATATGTCTCCGTAGAAGAGACAAGATCAATGGGTCCAGACCCTAGCTACCGCGCGCCGATAAAGCCGACGATCTCCTTCGTGTCGGCAAGCGTCTGCTGCGCGATCGCGCGGGCGCGGGCGGAGCCGTCGGCCAGAATGGCGTCGATATGGCCGGGGTCGTCCATCAGGTGGCGCATTTCGCTGGCAATCGGGCCGATACGCTCCACGGCAAGGTCGGCCAGTGCTGGCTTGAACGTGCCAAATTGCGCGCCGCCGAAATCGCTGAGGACCGACGCCTTGTCGGTATCGGCCAACGCTGCGTAGAGGCCGACGAGGTTGTCCGCCTCGGGGCGGTCCTTCAGGCCTTCGACCTCTGACGGCAGGGCGTCCGGATCGGTCTTCGCCTTTTTGAATTTCTTCGCGATGGCATCGGCATCGTCGGTCATAACGATGCGGGAGAGATCGGACGGATCCGATTTCGACATCTTCTTGGTGCCGTCACGCAGGCTCATGACGCGGGCCGCTGGGCCACCAATGATGGGCTCGGTGAGCGGGAAATAGCCGTTCACCTGTTCGTCACCAACCTGCATCGGCACACCGAGGTCGAGCGACGCGATGCGGTCGGAATAGTCATTGTTGAACTTCTGTGCGATGTCGCGGGTCAGCTCCAGATGCTGCTTCTGGTCCTCACCCACCGGCACATGGGTCGCGCGGTAGGTGAGAATGTCGGAGGCCATCAGCGTCGGGTAGGAAAACAGGCCGACGGACGCCTTCTCACGATCCTTGCCCGCCTTCTCCTTGAACTGCGTCATGCGTGACAACCAGCCCATGCGGGCAACGCAGTTGAAGATCCATGCCAGCTCCGCGTGTTCCGCCACCTGGCTCTGGTTAAAGACGATGTGTTTCGCCGGATCGATGCCGGACGCGATGAAGGCTGCCGTCACCTCGCGAATGTTGTTCTGCAACTCCGCCGGGTCCTGCCACACGGTGATGGCGTGCAAATCCACCACGCAATAGATGCAGTCATGGCTCTCCTGCAGGGCGACGAATTTCTTGATCGCGCCGAGATAGTTGCCGAGATGCAAATTGCCGGTGGGCTGCACACCGGAGAAGACACGTTCGGGGATCGCGGTCATGGGGTTCTCGTCGCGGTCGGAAAATCTGCGCTTCTCTAGGCCCGCTTGCCGAACCTGCGCAAGAGGGGGGCGAACTCGTCTTTCGACAACCCGCCGCTGGCAAAGGCGATAGCGAAATAGGCAAGCGCTGCGACGGCAATTGTGCCGCCGACGGCAGCGAGGCGGATGAGAAAAATGGCGTCGAGGTCGGTCAGCCAATCGCGGATGAGCCAGAGGCCAAGACCCATTACGCCCGCGCTGACCAGCAAGCCTGTGAGACGGCGCAATGTCGTCGAGGTGGGGCGGAATTCGCCACGTGTCCAGGCGATGGCAGCAAGGCCGATCACATTCACCCAAGCGGAGATCGAGGTCGCCAACGCAATACCACCATGACCGATGATGGGGAACATGAGCAGCGATGCCGCGATGTTGACCACCACCATCAGCACCGACAGGCGAAAAGGCGTTTTCATGTCCTCGCGGGCGAAGAAGACGGGCTGAAACACCTTGATCGCCACATAGGCCGGAAGGCCGGTGGCGAAAGCGGCTAATGCCATCGCGGTGTTGCGGGTCGCCGTCGCATCGAAGGCACCGCGTTCATAGAGGAGCGAAACGATGGCGTCGGGAATGACGATGAAGCCGACAGCTGCCGGCAGCGTCAGCGCCAGCGCGAACTCGAGCGAACGGTTCTGCAGTTTCTGGGCTTCTGCCGCGTCTCCCGCCTTCAAGGCGCGGGACAGTTCCGGCAACAGCACGACGCCCACTGCGATGCCGATGACGCCGAGCGGCAACTGGTTCAGCCGGTCGGCATAGTTCAGCAGCGCGTTCGCCCCGTCCTGCGCGGTGGCGATGATCGTGCCTACCAGAAGGTTGATCTGTAGGACGCCGCCGGTCAGCAGACCTGGCCCCATGAGCACGAGCAGACGCTTGACGGGTGCGGTCAGCTTCGGCGCCGCCAGTGCGAATGCCATGCCCTCGCGTTTGATGCCGAACCAAAGAGCCGCCAGTTGCACCACGCCGGAGGCCAGCACGCCGAAAGCGAGCACTATGCCCACCTGCCGCTCCGGCCAGTCGAACCAAATCGCTACCGTCAGGATCGACACCAGAATGACGTTCAGCAGCACCGGCACGATGGCCGCTAGAAAGTAGCGCCGGAGCGAATTGAGAATGCCTGAGAACATCGCCACAAGCGACATGCACAGCAAATAGGGGAACATGATCCGCGTCATGGTGACGGCGAGATCGAACTTTTCAGGCGTGTCGTTGAAGCCGGGTGCCACAACAGTTGCGACCAACCACGGCATAGTAAGCAAAGCCAACACGGTGAGCACGATCAACCACGAGGCGAGCACTGCAAACACATCGCGGGCGAACGCACGCGCAGCATCCTCTCCACTTTCTTTGTCACCGCCTTCGCCTTCCAACTCCTTCGCGAAGAGTGGAACGAAGGCAATGTTGAACGCTCCTTCCGCAAACAGACGGCGAAACAGATTGGGGAAGCGGAAGCAGGTATAGAACACGTCTGCCACCGGCCCGGTGCCAAGCGCCGCGGCCATCATGGCCTCACGGACGAAGCCAATCACGCGGCTCGCCATGGTGGCCCCGCCCACCGTGGCGAATTTGCCGATCAGGCCGGATGCCATGCCGTCAGACCGCCGTGGTCTTCTTCGCCTTGGCCGTCCCGCCCTTCGGCTTCGAAGGCGGACGGCTGACACTGGGTTTGCGCTTCGGCTTGGCGTGGGTGTTGGTCTCCAGCGCCTCCAGCAACGTTTCGCGGATGACGGTCAGCCGCTCCCCGTTCTCGATTTTCGAACCCACGAGATCGGTGACGTAGAACGTGTCGACGAATTTTTCACCGTATGTCGTGATGTGGGCGGAGGCGATATCGAGCGACAGGTCGGCCAACGTGTCGGTGATGCGCGACAGAACGCCAGGCCGGTCCAGCGCCTCCATCTCGATCATGGTAAACTTATTGGAAGCGGCATTGTCCACCGTCACCTTCGGCGTAACCTTGAAGGCCTGCTGGCGACGGGCGGGTTTGCTGCGTTGGGATTCGAGGTCCGACAGGCGCTTCTCGCCCCGCAACACCTTTTCGATGCTGTCGGCAATGTTACGAGCGCGGCGTTGTTCGTCATCCGGGTCGTCGTAAAGCCGCCGGATAAAGATTGAGTCGAGCGCGCGACCGTCCTTCATCGTGTAGATTTCCGCATCTTCGATATTCGCCCCCGCCGCCGCACAGACGCCGGTGATGGTGGAGAGCAGGCGCGGATGGTCCGGCGCGATAAGCGTAATCTCGGTAATTGCCTCGAAATCGCGGGTGGCGGTGTGGGTGGCAACCGGTCTCCCAGCCGCATCGGTCTCCGCGATGAATTTCGCGTGGCGGATCTGGTTATCCAGTTCCACCGACAGCAAGTAATTGTCGTAGTGCAGATCAGCGATATGGGCGGCGTCGATACCGTCAGTCACTTGCAAGGCTGCTCGCAATTCCTCCCGCATGGCCGCGACACGTTGACGGCGTGGGGTGCGGGTGAAGCCACCCGTCAGATGCGGTTCGGCTTCATAGTATAGCGTGCGCAGAAGCTGCCCCTTCCAGCCGTTCCAAACGCCCGGGCCGACAGCGCGGATATCACAGACGGTCAGCACCAGCAGTTGCTTCATGCGCTCCAATGTCTGCATCTCGGCTGCAAAATCGGCGATGGTCTTGGCATCGTTCAAATCGCGCGACTGCGCGGTTTCAGACATCAGCAGATGGTTCTCGATCAACCATGCCACCCGTGCGGTGCGGTGTTCGTCCAGCCCGAGCCGCGGGCAGATCCGCTTTGCCAATCGCGCACCAGCGATGGAGTGATCCTCCGGGCGTCCTTTGGCGACATCGTGAAGGAGAGCGGCTAGATAGAGCACCACCCGGCTGCCGTAATCGCCCATCACATCGGCGATGACTTCATTCGCCAACGGATGCTTGTCCTCCGCCTCGCCCTTCTCGATCTGCGACAGCACGCCAACGGTGCGCAGCAGGTGCTCGTCCACTGTGAAGTGGTGATACATGTTGAACTGCATCATCGCGACCACTTTGCCGAAAGCGGGGATGAAACGGCCCAGCACGCCCGCTTCGTTCATCTTCCGCAGCGTGCGCTCTGGCGAATTGCGCGACGTCAGCAAGTCAAGAAAGGCTTGGTTGGCACGCGGTTCTTCCCGCACCTCCTTGGTGATCAGTTTCCGCGTCCGCGAGGCCCATTGCATGGCGTCGGGGTGAAACAGCAATTGGTTTTCTTCCGCCAGCTGAAACATGCGAATGATCTGCACAGGATCGTTCTCGAAGATCCCCGGCCCATCAGGGCAGATG
>JBCCRF010000126.1:0-7870 GCA_039208305.1 Pseudomonadota bacterium | reverse complement strand
GTTGGCGTTTGGCCTGTGGCGTCCGACGCTCCGCCCGCGTCTCCGTTCGTTACACGGCGCGCGGCGGAAGGATCGCCTCCGCACAGTCATCAGGTCGGTCCGGACGACCGGCTCGTGTGCGAAGGAAGTGGGAGTATGAGGGAGGCGGAGAAGGCGGGGATAAGTTTTCTGCGATTTTTTTGCCACCGCTCTTGTCAAACACAGACTGATACCGCGTTTCACCGGTTGCGTTTGACCAGACAGAAACCGCCCGCATCGCGGATGCGACGGCACAGGCGGATGGCGCCTTGGCGGCTGGAGGTTCCTAACCTAACGGCCCATCTGGATTTCATGCCCCGGCGGGTGCGCTCGCGATGGAGGGCTGGTTTGGCGTCACCGAGATCGACACCGAGGCGGCTGCGCACTCGCTCCCAGTTGCGCATGGCACGGGCGCGAGAGAAATTGCCAGCAACCTGCACACCCCAGGGCTGGCGGGGTGCGGCGACCTGGCCAGGCATGCGAGGGATGCCAGGGGCGCGTGTCTTCAGGACCGGCAGTTCCGCGCAAGCTTGTTCGAAGGGCGTGTCCTTCTTCAGCGCAAAGTCGTTCAGCCGCGCATCGCGCGGGCGGAAATGTTCCGCCTGTTTGCCGGTGATGGCGACGATGTAATCGCGGGTCTCGAAGGGCAGGCCGCCATTGCCCGCAAGCCATTTCGACACCCTGCCGCCACCCGCATTGTATGCCATCGCGGCCAGGCCGAAATTGCCGAATTTCAGGCGCAGGCTGGAAAGCAGCGCGGCGGAAGCCTCAATCGCTTGATCGGGCGCGAACGGGTTCTTCAGCCCACGCTCGATCGCCGTACCGGGCATGAATTGCGCAACCCCCATCGCACCGACGGGGCTGACGGCCAGCACGTCGAAACGGCTTTCCGTCCAGATCAACCGGGTGAAGGTGGCGCGGGGGAGATTGTGGCGACGGGCGGCTGTGTCGATCAGTTTGCAGATGCGCTCAGCGGGCCAATCGGCGGGTTTCGGGAGCGGGGGCGCGTCTTCCGCGAACGCGGGAAACGTTGCCAGACAAGCAATCGCGAAGGCGCTACTCCGCAGCATCCACCTTCGCCGCATTGTCGTTGCCGGTCTCAGCTGAAGAGCCCGGGCCGTAGCGGCGCTCGACATAATCCTGCACGAGTTTCTCAAACTCTTCGGCGATGCCGTCGCCGCGCAGTGTCACCGCTTTTTGACCGTCGATGAAAACGGGGGCCGCAGGGGACTCGCCGGTGCCTGGCAGCGAGATGCCAATATCGGCGTGCTTGCTCTCGCCGGGTCCGTTGACGATGCAGCCCATCACCGCGACCTTGAGATCAGCAACGCCGGGATACTTGTCCCGCCAGATCGGCATGTTGTCGCGCAACTGGCCCTGAATCTTTGCCGCCAGCGACTGGAACGTTGTGGAGGTCGTGCGCCCGCAGCCGGGGCAGGCGGCCACGATAGGCACGAAGGTGCGAAAACCCATGGTCTGCAGAAGTTCCTGCGCGACCTGCACTTCTTTCGTGCGGTCGCCCCCCGGCTCCGGCGTCAGCGAAATGCGGATCGTATCCCCAATGCCCTGCTGCAAAAGGATGCCCAGCGCGGCGGAGGAGGCGACGATTCCCTTCGACCCCATGCCCGCTTCGGTGAGACCCAGATGGAGCGCGTAGTCGGAGCGCGCGGCAAGATCGGTATAAACGGTGATGAGCTGCTGAACATCGGAGACTTTGGCGGACAGAATGATGCGATCCTTGCCGAGCCCGATGCGTTCCGCTTCCGCAGCGGAATGAAGCGCCGACTGCACCATCGCCTCGCGCATCACGGCATCCGCGGACAGGGGCGAGCGTTTCGCGGAGTTGTCATTCATCAGCGCGGTGAGCAGTTCCTGATCCAGCGACCCCCAATTGACGCCGATACGCACGGCTTTGTTGTGTTTGGCGGCGATCTCCACAATCTGGCCGAACTGACGGTCTCGCTTTTCTCGAAAGCCCACATTGCCGGGGTTGATGCGGTATTTGGCCAGCGTTGCTGCACAATCGGGATACGCGGCAAGAAGCTTGTGGCCGATATAGTGGAAATCGCCCACCAGCGGCACATCGATACCCAGTCGGTCCAGCCGCTCGCGAATGCGCGGGACGGCCTCGGCAGCTTCGTTCCGGTCCACCGTGATGCGGACGACCTCGGAACCCGCCTTTGCCAAGGCGGCCACCTGCGCCACGGTGGAATCGACATCGGCCGTGTCGGTGTTGGTCATGGATTGCACGACAATGGGCGCCCCACCGCCGACGGTGACGCCGCCTACATTCACGCCCACGGTGCGTTGCCTTTTCAGCGGCCGCACAAGGGGGGCAGCATCGGTGAAGGCGGGGCAATCGGCGTCTAAAGTCACGGGCGCACTTTCACTGCGGGCATTTTGGACAGGCAAACTGTCCGATCGTTAAGACATTCTCTAGCAAGATGACAGCGCGGTGTCATCGTCATCCATTGCGGCTATATGCCGGAAACAGCGCAACGCTTGCCTTGCACATGCCATGGTCGGCATCATATCTAAGCGCTGATAAGATATTGGAGAATGCGGCATGATCAAACTCACGATCAATGGTGAAACCCGCGAGATCGACGCTGACGGCGAGATGCCGCTGCTCTGGGCGCTGCGCGACGTGGTGAAGCTGAAGGGCACGAAATTCGGCTGCGGCATCGCCTCCTGCGGCGCCTGCACGGTGCTGATCGACGGCGTGCCCACCCGATCCTGCGTCATGCCGCTTGATTCCATCGAAGGCGAAGTGACAACCATCGAAGGACTTGCCGGGCCGGGCGGTGAGTTGCACCCGGTGCAGAAGGCCTGGGTGGAAGGTAATGTCGCGCAATGCGGGTACTGCCAGTCCGGGCAGATCATGAGCGCGGTGGCGCTGCTGTCGGAGATCGAAGCGCCCAGCGATGAAGACATCGACATCAATATGGACAACCTGTGCCGCTGCGGCAGCTATCCGCAAATCCGCACCGCAATTCGCCAGGCGGCGGAAGAGATGAACGGTGCCGATTACGGCACGACCACCTCGGCCGCCAAAGCAGACAAAGTGGAGGGCTGACCCATGGGCAAGATTCTCCGCCGGACCTTTCTCATCGGTTCCGCCGCCATCGTCGGTGGTGTCGCGTTCGGGGCCTATACCGTCAACAAAGACTACCCCAATCCGCTCGCCGAAGACGGCGCTTTGGCGGAAGGGGAACGGGCGCTAAACCCCTATATCAAAGTGATGCAGGATGGCGGTGTCACCATCATGATCCCCCGCGCTGAAATGGGTCAGGGCATTACGACGACGCTGGCAGCGCTCGTGGCGGAAGAATTGGACGTGCCGCTGGAGGCGATCAGCACGGAAATCGCACCCGCGTCATACGCCTACTACAACGCTGCGATGATGGCAGACGGCGCGCCCGTCGCCCACTTCAACCGCACGGCGATGGCAGAGATCACCCGCTCGACCATGGGCACGGTCGGGAAAGTGTTGGGGCTGCAGGTGACGGGGGGCTCGTCCTCCATCGCCGATGCCTATGACAAGATGCGTGAGGCGGGTGCAGCAGCACGAGAAACCTTCCGACAGGCCGCTGCCAACCGAGCCGGTGTTGCGGTGGATGAGGTGAAGACCGAAGCTGGCAGCGTGGTTCTGCCGGACGGCACCAAACTGAGCTATGGCGAGCTGGCAAAGGACGCGGCTAACCTCACGCCACCGTCCAAACCGGCGCTTCGCACGCCGGACAATTGGTCAATCCTCGGCAAATCCCAGCAGCGCAAGGATGCGGAGCCTAAATCCACGGGCACCGCCACCTTCGGCATCGATGTCGATCTGCCGGACATGGCTTACGCCACCGTCCGCATGAACCCGCGCCTTGGTGGGCGGATGAACAGTTTCGACGCGACAGAAGCGAAGACACTACCCGGCGTCATTGATGTGATCGACATGACAGGACCGGAAAGCGAGGCCTTCGGTGGCGGTTTCGCCGTGATCGCCGAAAACACGTGGACCGCCTTCCGCGCCGCCGAACTGGTGGAGGCCGATTGGGGGCCTGCGCCCTATCCCGCAACCACCGACGGCATCATGCAGGTGATCGAGAAGATACTGGATGACGGCATCGGACAAGGAGACAATCTGCGCAACGATGGCGATGTGGACCTTGCCTTTGCCGACGCACCCCGCGACCGCATTGTGGAGGCGCGCTATCAGGTGCAGTATCTGGCCCACGCCACCATGGAACCGATGAACGCCACCGCGCAGTTCAAGGACGCCACGCTCGACGTGTGGACCGGCACACAGGCCCCCACAATTGTGCGCTCCGATTGCGCAAAGGAAGTGGGCCTGGACGATGAGAACGTGCGGGTGCACTCCACCTTTCTAGGCGGTGGCTTCGGTCGTCGCGGCGAGGTGGATTTCCCGCGCTTTGCGGCCCGTGTTGCCAGGCGCGCGGACGGCGTTCTGAAGGGCCGCCCGGTGCAGGTGGTCTGGACCCGCGAAGAGGACATGACCCACGATACTTACCGCCCCGCCGCCATCTCGCAATGGCGCGCACGTCTGGGGGATGACGGGTTGCCGGTGGCGCTGGACGGGCATATCGCCTGCCCTTCGGTCATCGCATCGGTGATTGGCCGTACCTTCCCCGGTGTGCCCGCCGCAGGGCCGGACAATACGATCACCCACGGAGCTTTCGACCAGCCCTACGGTATCGAGAATTACCGCGTGTCGGGCATCAAGGCGCCGGTGGATATTCCGATCGGCTTCTGGCGCGCGGTGGGCAACAGCTACAACGGCTTTTTCCATGAAAGCTTCATGGACGAGATGGCCCACGCCGCCGACCAGGACCCCATGGCCTTCCGCGCCGCGCTGATGAAAGATCACCCCACGGCTGTTGGCGTGATGAAGCGGCTTGCCGAGATTTCCGGTTGGACGGAAGCGAAGCAGGAGGGTCGCGCCAAGGGCTGCGCGTTCACACTGTCCTTCGGATGCTGGACCGGACAAGTCGTCGAGGTCTCGCAGCAGGACGACGGCATCCGCATCGAAAACGTATGGTGCGTGGGCGATATCGGTCAGGCGCTGGACCCGGCAAACGTCGCGGTCCAGTTGCAATCCGGCATCGTCTACGGCCTGTCATCTGCGCTCGGTCAGGAGATCACCTTCGAAGACGGCATGGTGCAGGAAACAAATTTCGACACCTATGATGCCATGCGTATGACCAATTGCCCGACGATCACGGTGGAGGTGATGGAGGAGGCGGAGCATCGCGGTGGCGCGGGTGAACCGGGCACTCCGCCATCGGTTGCCGCACTCGCCAATGCCGTCTTCGCGCTAACGGGCAAGCGGATCAGGCAGATGCCGCTGTCGAAAGAGGTGGAGTTCGTTTGAACGTAAGGGGCACATGGCTCGAAACGTCCAACGGGTGAGCCAGTTGCAGACTCACCCGCTGTTCCACTTTCAGGTCAGCCGTTCTGGCCTTCCGCGTCGGCCTGCACCACTTCAACCTCTCCTCCCTCATCGTTCCCCCAAGTGAGATCGCGATAGTCGAAACCCGCTGCGATCGTCGGCTTCACGATCTCGAAATAGGGTGACAGGTCAAAGTCGCGCGGCGCAAAAAGGCTGTGGTGGCGGATATGGAGCACTTCGCTGACGGCGTAAGCCTCGCAATCATCATCGAGACAGGCCTCCAGCCGTTCGATGGACGGCAACATGGGATAGCGCACGGACTGAAACGCCTGCGCGATCAAGGTTGAGCAGATGGCGCGGGTGGCCTCGCCGGAGCCCAGCGCGATCATCTTGCGCCGCCAGCGGGTGGGCACCGGTGGCGTCGGCATGAGATAGCGGGCGAGATCGATGATGTTGCGGGTGTCATAGGCCGTGCCCAGCGCGCGAACCATGAAATCCACCACCGCATTCCGGTCAGCCATGGTCAGCGCGTGGGGGCGGCAGATGCGGGTGTTGAAACTCGCATACTTCTCAAGCGGCACCGCCACACAGCCCTCCCCCAGATTGACCTCCACCAACCGCGGCTTGGCATCCCCGGTCTCGGTCCAACGGTCGGCTTGGATGGCGGAATGGTCGTATCCGTCCAGCACATCCCCGACATAGAGCGCGGAATGGGACCAGGTGGACTGGGTAAGATATTTGATGGCCGCCGAAACCTTCTGATTGCCCTCCACCAACAACACGTCCCCGGGACGCAGTGCCGCCAGCAGACTGTCAGGGTCGGATGGTGTGTAGGGCTCATAACCCGACGACTGGGTCGTCAGCCGTGCCGCGATGAATTCCGCAATACGGTCCAGCAATGTGCGGTCGGGCAGGGACATGACAGGCAGACGGTTTGGCTAAGTCGATGACGACCATATAGGCAGTCGGACGATGCCGACACCGTCACGCGATGTCACGATGTGGAGAAAAGCACGTCATGGGAATGACCGGCAGCAGCGGGCGACCCCTGCGCCCCAATTTTCTATGGGACCGCCCGCGCACGGCTTTCGCCGGAAATTGGGCCACGCGCCTGCCCCCGCTATAGGGATGGACAGGAGCCGGTCACGCGGCCCGCACACAAGGTCTCGACCAGCCACTTGCAAACCGGGAGGACAGTGCGTGCGCCGACCGAACCGCAGCAGAGGTCGAAACCTCAGCGCCCCGCGGCCCGGTGACGTGGGTCGATATGAGCGAATGGGGCCAATTGCGAAAGGTTTCTAACAGTTACGTAAAGGTAAGATTTGAAACGACCGCGCGTAAAATTTTGGACGCCGAAAAGTGTGGCGCGCAACACCAAAGCGCTTTGAAGAGAAATTCAAACGAAAAAACAATGTTTTAAGAGAGATATAACGTGCGAACTATTGCGTAAATTTTGCGCAAATTGCCGGTTTGAAGCGCCCCGAGGCGAGAAGAAGATTTTTGCTTGGAACGTGTGCTGCTGATTGAGATCGGCTCATTTTTCGCGCTGATTACCAGTGAAACTTCGCGCCAAAACCTGTCCTTTACGGATACCGTCGGCCACACGGGCGGCCATGTCCGGCGAGAATCCACGTCGCCTCAAATTGGCTTCAGGCTCGCTGAGCAGGGTTGGATCATCGCGCTGCAATTGCTGTTCAGCCTCCACCGCCCGCTCGGCGTCACCGGTCTCCGCGGCATCGATCAGCGTGACAACCGCCAAAAGTTGAGAGCGGCCGGGGTCGAGGAAGCGCGCGATACTATGGGCGCGTTCATCTTGGCCGAGCAGCCATGCCGACAGGTAACGGTAGACCTCCACCCAGGCGGGCCGCGCGTCGAACAACTCTTCCGCCCGTCTCAACAGCTGTTGGCCCTCCTCGACATCCCCCTGCGAGATCAACCACGCGGCGTAGTCGGCAATGATGTCAGTATCATAGGGGTTGAATGCGAGCGCCTTTTGCCCGGCTGCGCGGGCAGCAGCGGTTTCGCCCAACACCTTGTGCACCGCCATGCGGGCTTGATGGGCACGGGCACTTTCCGGTCCCAATTCTACGGCTAACCGGCTGCTGCGATCGGCAGCCGCAAGCGGGTCGCGCTGGCGGGGATTGCGCCCCTCGCGATATTCTTCGAGGTAGAGAAATGTCAGGGCGGCATGGACGCTGGGCAAGCTGGTGCCATCGGCCACCAGTTCCTCCGCGCAGTCACGGGCAGCGGCGTGCGCGACGTCGGATTCATTATTGAAATAACGGTAGGTCTTCAGCAGACAGGCCACACCTCCACGGTTTGGTGCGGTGCGCACCATATCGGACTGCACCACCGCGTAGGGCGACAGAAGTGGCGCTATGCGCCGCCCGGCAAGATCTTCCATATTGCGGATCGGCGGGTTCATGGGCCTCTCGAAGACCTCCAGCCGCGTCC
>JBCCRF010000125.1:0-7917 GCA_039208305.1 Pseudomonadota bacterium | reverse complement strand
CGGGCAAACAAAAAGTTCGACCGGAACCAATTCGTTACGTTGGCGAGCGATGGGCTGGACGCGCTGGAGTTGAAAGAGCGGCCTTCGCAGATCACAGACGCGCTGGAATCGACGCTGGGAAACGATTTCAACACGGCCTGCGATATGCTCCTCGCCGCTCTGCACCCACACGATGCCGAACCGTTATCGGGCCAGTCCACCGACGAGCGGGGCATCGCTGGCTGGCCCATCATGCCGATGGCGGATTGGGTTGCGCGGCGAGGATTGGACGCACCGGAGCGCTCACTGGCCGTACTGAAAGAGATGACGAAACGCTTCTCGGCAGAATTCGCCATCCGCCATTACTTCGTCGCCCATCCGCAAACCACTCTCGAGAAAGCGATGGAATGGACACGCGACGAGAACGAGCATGTCCGGCGCCTGGCAAGCGAAGGCAGTCGCCCACGGCTGCCCTGGGGCATTCGCCTTAACGGCTTTGTCGATGACCCCGCGCCACTGCTGCCGCTACTGACCGCGCTGCGGGACGACGAAAGCGAATACGTGCGCCGGTCTGTCGCCAACAATCTCAACGACATTGCCAGGGACCATTCCGATCTCGTGGCGCAGATAGCTGCGAACTGGCTGGCGGATGCGCCGCACGATCGTGTGCGTCTGGTGCGTCATGCCTGCCGTTCGCTGATCAAAGCGGGGCATCAATCCACATTGCAGGCGTTGGGGTATGGCAAGCCAGAGGTCGAGATTGCGGAGTTCACGGTCACACCAGATGCCATCAAATTGGGCGAGAGCATCACTATCACCGTCGAACTGGAATCCACAGCAAAGACCGAGCAAGGATTGATCGTCGATTTTGCAATGCACCATCGCATGGCCAATGGCTCCACCAGCCGAAAAGTCTTCAAATGGAAGGATGTGACCGTCGCGCCCGGCGAGAGCGCAACATGGACGAAGAAAGTCGCCGTCAAACCGGTGACGACACGCAATCACTATCCGGGCGAACACCTTGTCGAGTTGCTCATCAACGGCGAGAGCCTCGGCAAGCGCAGCTTCGATCTCAGGGTGTGAACGAGAAAGGGCGGCACCGAAGCACCGCCCTTTCCCATCTTTTTGCAATGACGGCTTAGATCAGATCGCCGTCCCGCGTTTCCATCAGCAGCCGCTCGGCGCGGGCTTCGTCAATACGATTGTGCAGTTTGGCCTGCTCTTCCCGGTCGCGCAGGGTCTTCGACAGGGAAATAGTGGTGTGGACCAGCATCAGGGCGGACATGGCGTAGAAGCCTTTGGCTGCAAAGCTCGCCTCCAGGAAGTAGATGCCGCCGGCCATCATCGCGGCTGCAACGCCAAACGAGATGAAGGTGAACATGGAAAAGGCGCTGAAGCCGGAGTTCGGAGCGGTGACTTTGGTGGTGTTCGACATGGGATGTTCCTTTGATCTTCTGGGTGGTTTTCAGTCGGGTTTATTTGGATTTGGCGGCTTTGGACTTCGCAGCCTTCAGCCGCTCCATCACCGCATCAGCGGAGGATGAAATGGCGTCGCCATGGCCCTTTTCAGCCATGCGGCGGATGATGTCGGCAGGCTCGTCGCTCTGCAGCAGCTCGGCTTCCGCATCGCGGGTGAGGTCGAGATTGCGCTGACGGTTCTGCAGTCGCTCCAGCGTCTGTTCCGCGTCCCGCAGGCTGGTTGCTGTGGTGTTCGGCGTTGTCGAAAGACGCTGGGTGTGGTTCGTGGCGTGGGCCAGCCGGTGGCCACGCTCGAGATCGCGCAAGCGGTTCTGAGCATCGCGCACATCGCGTTTCAGCCGGGCAATTTCCGCTGTGTAGCGGTCCCTGGCCTTCTGGGACGCGGACTTTTCGTTTTCCAGATGGGCGATGGCTTCGGCAGCCTCGCGGGCCATGGCGTCGTCGCCACCATTCATGGCAGCGATGGCGCGGCCCTCAAGATCGGCGATCTGGGCTTTCAGGCGCTCATAACGCTCGTCTTCCTGTTTGTGCGCGGCCATCGCGGTGGCAACGGCGCGGCGCGACAGGGCGACGGCCTGCCCGCTTTCGCGGATCTGCTGGCGCAAAAGCGGCAGCGCGTTGGCATCTGCGAAGTCCTGGACCGCGTCTTCCGCGCGGCCTCTCATAAGGGTGGCAATCATCTTAAACATGGCGGTCTCCGTTTTTGAACATTGTTCACACAACGCAACCTAGCGCTATTTGAACATTGTTCAACATATGAAATGAACAAAGTTCATTTTTCTGGCGCCCAAACGCCTTTTCGCGTATCAAGGTGTGAGAAAACTCACGCATACGGGGGCATCCCCATGTCGAAAGTCGCTGAACGCAAGGCGCGGATGCGGACGGACCTGATCGAATCCGCCGAGAGGCGCATCTCGGAACAGGGCGTTGCCCGTCTCCACGCGCGGGAGCTTGCCGCCGATGTCGGCTGCTCCGTCGGCACGATCTACAATCTGTTTGAGGATCTCGACGCGCTCATTCTCCATGTCAGCTTTCGCACGCTGAAGCGGATCGATGATGTGATGGAAGCCTCGATGGATGATGTCGGCGATGCCGACGCCGTCAGCCGCATGGTGACGCTGGGGCGAACCTATTGCGATTTTGCCGTCGCCAACAGCAACCTCTGGGCGGCTCTGTTCGAGCACAATCTACCGGCGGACTATCCCCTGCCCGACTGGGTGCTGGAGGGGCAGCTATCCCTGTTCCGCCATATCGAGGCGCCGCTGTCTTTTTATATGCCGTCTAGCGACCGCGAAACTGTGGGGCGCACGGCCCGCAGCCTCTTCTCCATGGTGCATGGCATGGTCAGCCTGTCACTGGAGCGACGCATCTCCGGCGTTAATCTCGATATGCTGGACGAGCAGACCGAGTTCATGATCCGAACATTCGTTCGAGGACTAAAATCTGATCAGGCCTGATCGGCCATCGGCAGGCGCACGATAATGCCGGCATTGACGATGACGCTGGTGCGGCCGGACACCTCATCCGTGACATTCAACCCGCCAAAGACCGGTGTCACGGTGACCTGGCCATAGGGCAGTTCCGCAGCCACCGCATCGCAATCGATCGCCTCGGGCTTTTGCGATGCGATTCGCAACTCGATCTGCATCACGCCGGGGTCGATCCCGAGCGAATTGAACAGCGTAATGGAGGAATGGTGGATCGCATCCTGTACCGCGCGGCGAGCGGCCTTGGTGTAGTCTTCACCGTAGAGATCGTTGCCGGTTCCCATCTCCAGAATGACTCGCTTCAGGTTGCTCATGCCGCCACACTCTCATCAATCCAGGCTTTGCCTTCGGGCAGATCGAGAAAGACGATGATCGCGGCGTTCGCCATGACGGTGAAGCCGTCGCCATCTTCCTTTGGCGTATCCATGCCCCCCTTCTCCACCTGCACTGTGCGGCGGCCATATGGCAGTTCTGCCGCGACCTTCTCCGTGTCCACCTTGTCCGGTTCTGCGACGCTGACGATGATCTCCACCACCATGTCCTCGCGGTCGACGCCAAAGGCTTCGTAGACGGACAGCGAGTTCTGACGCAGCGCATTGTGCACCGCACGGCAAGCGGCCTTGGTGTGGCTTTCGCCCTGCAGGTCGGTGCCCATGCCGAGCTCCATCACCATTCGTTTCAGCGGCACTGCATTCTCCTCACAAGGCGACGTTGATCCCTTTTCGCCATGCTCTAGCGAAATAAGGGGCGGTGGCAACACGCCTTTGGACATTCACCAGCGGCGCTTCAAATCCCAAACATGGAACAGAAATGCCACGATTAAAGGGAGGCCGACGGTTGCTGCCTGTAGGACTGTCGTATCCCCTTCGCGCCGATCCAGCGCCAGCGCGGCCGTCAATGCCATTCCAAAAGCAAAGCCTGCGCCGATGAACGGCACTAGCGACGCAAGTGTCGGCCCCTGCCCCGTCCGCGCGCGAAAAATAGCCAGACCAGCGGTTTCCACGGCCAGAACGACGAGCACCAACAGCCCAACTGCAGGGCTGGTCATCAAGTTCAACACCGTTTGCATCGCGACGCTTAGGTTTTGGCCAGCCCCAACAGGTGCCCCAAATCCTTGAAGAACACGCGGATGTGCGCCATCGGCTCGCGCTTCACCAGGCGCTTGTGCATGTAGCTTTCCCAGGTGAGGCGCTGGACGTCAGCATCTTCGCAAATCTTCACGAAACGCTCGCGACGGCGATCGCCACCGTACCAGAAATACTGCAAGATACCGAGAACCCAGAACACCTTGCCGTGCTCCTTCAGAAACGCCTTGCGGGCGCTGGCGAGATGTTTCGCATCGCCCGTCTGCAACGCCTTTTCCACAGCCTGCGCGCCCATGCGACCGCAGGCCATGGCGTAGTAAATGCCCTCGCCCGAGGCCGGTGCGACGCAGCCTGCGGCATCACCCACGACGATGACGTTGCGGCCATCGTCCCACCGTTTAATTGGTTTCATGGGGATTGGCGCGCCCTCATGGCGCACTAGACGCATGTCATCGAGCCCGGCGTTGCGCCGCAGGTCGGCAACGGCGGTGCGCAGGGAAAAGCCTTTCTTAGCGGAGCCGACACCGATAGAGGCAGTCTTTCCATGGGGAAAGACCCAGGCGTAGAAATCCGGCGACAGCTTGCCCTGGTAATAGACGTCGCAGCGCGTGGCGGCGTAGGCGGCGTTGTCGTTCACCGCATCCGGCACATCGACGATTTCATGGTAGGCAAAGACGTAAGGGGCAGGTTTCACCTCGGGCATAGCGGTCTTCAGCACTTTGGACTTCGCGCCATCCGCGCCTATCACCATGGAGGCGATGATCTCGCAGGTCTTGCCGCCATCATCCTTGTAGCTGACGGTCACGGTGCCATCGGCATTGCGGGTTAGCCCGTCGAATGTGCCCGTGATACGGGTCGCCCCATTTTGCGTCGCGCGCACCCGCAGCCATTCGTCGAAATGTTCCCGGTCCACCATGCCGACGAAGCCGTTCTCGATGGGCATATCAACGCCCTTGTCGGACGGCGCGATCATGCGGGCGGAGCGGATGCGGGCGCAAATCTGCGCGTCGGGAATGTCGAAATCGGCAATAGCGCGGGGCGGGATCGCCCCGCCGCAGGGCTTGATGCGGCCCGCCTTGTCCAGCAGCACGACATCATGCCCGCGCTGGGCCAGATCGTTGGCCGCGGTAGCACCGGCCGGGCCACCGCCGACCACGAGGATGGATGTACGTTCGGTTGGAGTCGTCATGTCAAAGCTCCCGAATTCCTGAGGCACGGCATGGTCATTCCGCCGCTTGAAGGCCGTAGGCATCCGCCTCGGCCGCCTTCGTCACATTGATCTCTCCGCTTGGCGCCACGCGAAAGGCGATGATGGCGGCGGCAAGAAACAGCACCGCCTCGCTTGCAAACACCGCGCCATAAGCCTGCGATATCGACCCGGTGGTGAGACGGGCGATATCCATCGCGACCGTGCCGAGAAACCCGCCAAGGCCAACGGCAACAGCTTGCGCTGCACCCCATGTGCCCATGCGGGTGCCCTCGCGCTGCGCCTTGCCGGCCCGCGCGAGGCCCATCATCGAGCCGATGGCCGCCACTGCGAAGGCACCGTTCGCAATGCCCAAAGCAAAAACATTGGCTTTCACCGGCCCGGCGCCACCGCTTTGCGCAGCCAACGCCAGACCGACAAAGGCAAAGGCTGAGGCGATGCAGCCGCCCACGGCCCAGAAGCGCAGAGACCCGAACCTGAAAGCTGTGCCTGCGATGGCGACCATAATCATGCCCGCCATGACTCCACCGCTGTGGTGGCCCGACAGTTGGGTGGATTGTCCCGGCGTAAAGCCGAAGACCTGTCCTGCAAACGGTTCCAGAATGAGATCCTGCGCGCTGTAGGCGAGCATCGAAACAAACACGAAAATCGTGAAATGGCGCGCGCGGTCATCGCGCCAGACATCGGCAAAAGCATCTTTGAACGCGGGCTTTTCCGTCGGTGCTGAAGGCGCTTCCTTCGCGCCCTTCTCCACGCCCCAAACCGCCAGCGTGGCGATGATCATCGCGATCAAGGATACGCTGGCAGAGACGGCAGTGAGCCGTTCCGCCGAGAACGGATCAAGCAGCGCACCTGCCGCAATCGTGGTGACGATGAAGCCAGCGATCATCATGATCCACACCATGGAGGCCGCAGCCGGTCGCCGCTGCGGCGCAACGCGGATGGCGAGTAACGTCAGCAAAGACGTGCCGGACGCGCCCACACCGATGCCGATGAGGGTGAAGGCGACGATGCTGACTGCCAGACCGAGCGCGAAGTGCGACCCCATCAGCGCCGTGCCGATGGCCGCCAGCGCACCTCCAACGGCCAAGACTGCCATTCCGCCGATGATCCAGCATGTGCGGTTGCCGCCGATATCGGAACCGTAACCCCAGCGCGGGCGAGACAGCTGAATAGCATAGTGAAAGCCAACCAGCGCGCCGGGAATCGTCGCGGCGAGACCGTATTCCACCACCATGATGCGGT
Organism: Pseudomonadota bacterium; assembly: GCA_039208305.1. Lineage (GTDB taxonomy): Bacteria > Pseudomonadota > Alphaproteobacteria > Rhizobiales > Rhizobiaceae > Pseudahrensia. Next base: position 1,435 of record JBCCRF010000125.1, on the reverse strand, counting down.
TCAGCGCCGATGTGGTGAGCACGACGATGGCGCCCAACGCTGCCTGCACGAGGCCAAGGCGGAAAATACCAAACCAGCCAAGTGGCTTCGGTTCCATATCCGTGACCCTCATGATCCTGCCCCTAGGATGGAGCCCACGGCAAACGCGCTGACCAACATGCCGCTGACGTAAAGCGTGACGCCGTAGAGATTGGTGAAGGCCGCGTTGCGTCGCGGGTTGGCCGCCAGCGAGTCCGAACGCAGCAGATATTTCGCAAAAACAACAAGTTGCAGCAGGACAGCTGCGATAATGATTCCGCCGTGGATTGGCTTGTCCCAGACGAACAGGAGGGCGATCACCGCGAGCTGCGGCAGCGTCATTACCACGCTGGCGACACGGGCCGCGTTGGCCGCACCGATCTGCACCGGGATCGTGCGCACATCCATCGCGCGATCACCTTCGATGGACTTGAAATCGTTCAGCGTCATGATGCCATGGGCACCGACGCTGTAGAGCAGCGCTAGCGCCACAATGCGCCAGTCCGGCCAGCCGCCGATCATCACAGCCGCGCCGGTGAACCAGGCGAGACCTTCGTAGCAAATGCCGCAGGCTGCGTTGCCCCACCAGCCGTTGTTTTTCAGCCGCAGAGGCGGCGCACTGTAGGCGGTCGCCAGCACAAGCCCAATCACCGTTGCAACGAGCACCGCAGGCCCCAGAAACCAGGCGAGAATCAGTGACAGCGCCGACCAGATCAGCGCGATGTAAAGCCCCCAGCGCCCAGGCACCCTGCCCGATGGAATAGGCCGATCCGGCTCGTTGATGGCGTCCACATGTCGGTCATACCAGTCGTTGATCGCCTGACTCATGGCGCAAACCAACGGTCCCGCAAGAATGACACCACCGATGGCGAGATGCCAGTTGCCGGACAACGCAACGCCCGACGACACCACCCCGCACATAAAGGCCCACATGGGGGGAAACCACGTGACCGGCTTCAGCAATTCCAGCACGGCAAGCGGCTGCAACCTGCCGGATGCGGGTATGGTAGAGGGGTCTGCGGTGGCGGTCGAATTCATGTCTGCACGTTATGATTGACATATAAAACTGTCAATCAAACTTGACGTCATGACTAGCCAAGATGCAGTGCATATTTTCGGCCTCACGCAGTGAAGACTGACGCGAGGTCGCGCTTCCTGCGCCCTTCGTAAACATGGTCGCGCTTTGCGCGAAATCTTCGCTGGGTCCCGGGTCAGGCCCGGGATGACAAAGGAGTGTGTGGCAAAAATCTTATCCCCACCCTCTCCACATCTCCCATACTCCCACTTCCTTCGCACATGAGCCGGTCGTCCGGACCGACCTGATGACTGTGCGGAGGCGATCCTTCCGCTACGCGCCGTGTAACGAACGGCAAACGAGCGGAGCGTCGGACGCCACAGGCCAAACGCCAACACTCGG
>JBCCRF010000124.1:0-7970 GCA_039208305.1 Pseudomonadota bacterium | reverse complement strand
CGGCCATGGAGGCGGAGTGGTGCGGCGCGCGAAACGGGCGGGCTGAGGATAGTCTTCCATCCGCCAGTTCCCCCGCGATGGAGGCGATCATCGAAACCTCCAGCAGTTCCCGCGGTGCAAGCGGCGGCAGAATGGAAGGCAGGCGGGAGGCCAGCATCGATTTGCCGGAACCGGGCGGACCAACCAGAACCAGATTGTGAGACCCGGCGGCTGCCACCTCCAGCGCGCGTTTGGCGGTTTCCTGCCCGCGAATGTCCGCCATGTCGCCGCGTACCAGTTGGCCGTCGCGCATACCGGCGGTCGGCCGCGACAAATGTTGCGTGCCTTTGAAATGGTTCGCCATGGCGATGAGAGAACGCGGAGCGAGCACATCCATGTTCGGGTCCGCCCAGGCCGCCTCGCTGCCGCCAGCATGAGGGCAGATGAGGCCTTTGCCCAAAGCGTTGGCGCCGATGGCTGCAGGAAGCGCACCGGCGACCGGGGCTATCGTGCCGTCGAGCGCCAGTTCACCCATAGCAATATAACCATCCAGCGCATCTGCCGGCATCGCGCCCATCGCGGCCATCAGCGCGAGCGCGATGGGCAAATCGTAATGGCTGCCTTCCTTCGGTAAATCGGCGGGCGCGAGATTGATGGTGATCTTTTTGTGCGGCATCGCGAGGCCAGAGGCATGAAGCGCGGCGCTGATGCGCTCGCGGCTTTCCGCAACCGCTTTGTCCGCCAGCCCGACGATATGGATGGCGTGTTTGCCCGGGCCAATCATAACCTGCACATCCACTGGGACGGCGGTGATGCCCTGAAAGGCAATCGTCGAACAATGAGCAACCATACTCCGCCTCGCTTCTTGCAATCGCTAGAGCCTGTCCATCTTCGATGGAAACGCTCTGGCTATTTCTTTGCGCTCACCCCGGATCAAGTCCGGGGCAGACTGCCGTCGGCCTGACGGCCTTCGCTGCGCGGGCGCGGCGCATTTGCGTACGCCACTCTGCTTGCCGATGCGCCGGGTCGGCACTTGCCTGTCTCGCGATCCAAACAGGTTTTAACTCGCTTCAAAGCTTCCTCACGCCGACCATCGCCTGCTTGCCCCTCTACCGTTCACGCTAACTAGAAGTTGTGACAGGTGCAAGAACAAATATAGAACAATTTTTGCTCCGTGCCGGTCTTGTCGGATTCAGGCTTTCGCGATAGTGCGGACAACGTTCCAGATGGATGCCCACGCGGGTGGACGCGTCATTCGATCCGGCAACTTCGGACCAACTATGAAACTCGACCGTTTCGCGCGTCATGAGCAGACGCTGAAGTGGATCGCGCTGGCACTTGGGCTCGCCAGCACGGTCGCGATCATCAACAACTGGCACCCTTGGCCGCTTTATCTCGGCCTGCCCTTCTGCCTGATCTGGATTTACTGTGCCTGGCTGCACACGGAGCGGCAATTGAAGTGGATCAACATCACCTTCTCCGTGCTCTACAGCTACGGGATCGTGAAGCACGTGGCTGGGCTCGGTTGAACGCGTCGCACTGCAGGATGGACGGGGCTACGGAATTGGCTTAACCGGCTGCGGTTTCCTATCCTGGAAGACACTGCACCATAGCCGCCACCAGTCTCGGTTTTCTCGCGATCCTACTTTGGTCCGTGCTGGCGCTGCTCACAACAGGCTCTGGCAATGTGCCCCCATTTCAGTTCACCGCGATCTGCTTCGCGATTGCCACGGCCATCGGAATCGTAGCGATGCGAATGCGGGGGGTGTCGGCCAGCATACTGCGGCAGCCTATTGCCGTGTGGGTATTGGGCGTTGGCGGGCTGTTCGGCTACCACTTTTTCTACTTCACCGCGCTTCGCAACGCACCACCCGCACAAGCGAGACTGATTGCCTATCTGTGGCCGCTGTTGATCGTGCTGTTTTACGCGCTGCTGCCGGGTGAGCGGTTGCGCTGGTTTCATTTGGCGGGTGCGATGCTCGGATTGGCGGGCGTCGTGTTGCTGGTCGCGCCGCAATTGCAGGGCTTCGAAACGGCCGCCCGCTTCGGCTATGCTGTGGCGGGGCTGTGCGCATTCATTTGGTCGGGCTACTCGGTCCTGTCGCGCCGTTTCGCTGATGTGCCCAGTGATATCGTCACCGGTTTCTGCGCCGTCTCCGCTGTGCTTGCGACTCTCTCCCATCTGGCTTTCGAGCAGACCGTCTGGCCCGACGGTGCGCTGCAATGGGCGGCAACGCTGGCGCTCGGCCTTGGGCCGGTGGGCGGCGCCTTTTACCTGTGGGACGCGGGCGTGAAGCACGGCAACATCCAGCTTCTGGGCGCTGCTAGCTATGCCACGCCCGTGCTCTCCGTCATCGTGCTGGTGGCGACCGGTTTCGCGGAAGCAGACCTGACGCTAGCATTGGCGACGCTGCTGGTGACCGGCGGTGCTGTGTTGGCGGCAAAGGATCTGCTGCGACGGTGACGACCGTCGCAACGCCTTCTGCGCTTCGGCATAGTCACGGGATGCGCTTCCTCGTTCTAATCGCCTTTTTACTCGTGCCCACACAAGTGCAAGCCAACAGCCTCGACCTTGCCAGGAAGGACGGCGCAATCCTGTTCATGCGCCACGCCATTGCGCCGGGTGGCGGTGATCCGGACAATTTCCGGCTCGATGATTGCTCCACCCAGCGCAATCTTTCCGAGCGGGGCAGACAGCAGGCGCGCGATACAGGCGCGATGCTGCGCAAAGCGGGCATCATATTCGATATCGTCGCGACGTCCCAATGGTGCCGCTGCAGGGAGACGGCGGAGCTAATGAATGTCGGCGAAGTGGTGGAATGGCCCTCGCTCAACAGTTTCTTCGGCGATCGGTCCAAGGAACCAGCACAGACCGCAGAGACCTTGGAGAAGTTGAATGCCCTGCCGGAGGGCGCGCGCGTTCTCCTCGTCACCCATCAGGTCAACGTCACGGCGCTGTCGGATGTATTTCCCCAATCCGGCGAAATCATCATCATGCGCCGCGGGGATGACGGGCTGGACCTCGCTGGCATGATAGCGCCGCGCTAGATTTTCTTCGCCTCAATCGCGTCCCACAGCAGCGCAGCAATATCTGCACCGCCGAATTTCTTCACTTCGCGGATTCCGGTCGGGGACGTCACGTTGATCTCGGTCATGTAGTCGCCAATCACGTCTATGCCGACGAAGAGGAAGCCGCGGCGCTTCAGTTCGGGGCCGATGGCCGCGCAGATCTCGTGCTCGCGGCCGGTCATGCCGATGGCCTCGGCGCGGCCACCCACATGCATGTTGGAGCGGGCTTCGTCTTCACCCGGCACGCGGTTGATCGCACCCACCGGCTCGCCGTCCACGAGGATGATGCGTTTGTCGCCCTTGCGGACCTCCGCCATATAGCGCTGGGCGATCATCGGTTCCAGCGTCATTTCGTGGAACATCTCGATGAGGGACGACAGGTTCTGATCCCCCGGCTGCACGCGGAACACGCCCGCGCCGCCATTGCCGTAGAGCGGCTTGACGATGATGTCACCGAACTCCTTGTAGAAGGCGCGGATGTCGTCTGCCGAGCGGGAGATCAGCGTTTCCGGCATGAGGTCGGGAAACTCAGTGACGAAAATTTTCTCCGGCGCGTTGCGGACCTCCGCCGGGTTGTTGACCACCAGCGTCTTGTCCGGCCCTTCCCCGTGAACGCGCTCCAGCAGGTGGGTGGCGGTGATGTAACCCATGTGGAAGGGCGGGTCCTGACGCATATGAATGACGTCCATCTCCGCCAAGTCGGTGCGGGTGGCCTCGCCCAGCGTGAAGTGGTTGCCCTCCTCGTCGCGCACTTCGACCGGCTCGCATGGCGCGGAGACGATGGCGTCGCGCATGGACAGGCGATCCACCTCGTAGTGCCATAGTTCATGCCCGCGTCGCTGCGCCTCCAGCATGATGGCGAAGGTGGAATCACCGGCGATCTGTACGGTGGAAATGTGGTCCATCTGGACCGCGACGCGAAGCGACATGGTGGGCATCTTTCACAAACGGCTTGCAACCCTCTTGGTGGAGTTGCGTTCACCACCGCCATGGGCAATCCGGCCCTTCGCTGTCAACGCCATGATGGGCACATGTTCGCGAGCCAGACTGCTACAACTGCAACAGGAAACGTCAACATGAGTGAACCTTCGCTTTCCGAAGAACGCCTGTCGGCTTGGCAGGTGGTGCCGTTTCGCACGGTCACAGCGAGCGGGCTGAAGGTTCACCTGCGGGCCGTGCTGCCACGCGACCGGGCGGCGATTGAACTGGGTTTTCAGGAACTGTCCGAACGCACCCGTCGCTTGCGCTTTCTCACCGCCCATAAATTTCTCTCCGACGACGAGTTGGACGCCATCGTCACCCACGATGGCCGCAGTCGCTTTGCGATTGGCGTGGAAATCGAGAACGAAGACAGCGCTCCGTCACCCGCCGGTGTCGCCCGCTACGTGCGCTCTAAGGAACAGCCGACGGAAGCGGAGATGGGCATCACCATCGCCGACGCCTTCCACGGCCTCGGCCTCGGCACATTGCTGATCGGCACATTGGCGAAACAGGCAGCATGGAGTGGCATCGACACGTTCACATCGCTGGTCTCACGCGATAATCCGGGGATGGTCCACATTCTCAAACAGCTCGACAGCACGTTCGAGCCGCCGCAGGACGGCGAGACGCAGGCGCGAACGCCGCTGCACGTCTCGTCAAAACCCTATCCCGACACGCCGACCGGCCAGCGCATCAAAGACGCCTACAATCTCACCACGCTGGTGCAGCTGGAGGAGAAGTAGCGGCTAGAACGGCAGCTTCATACCGGGCGGGATGGGCAGACCCGCGGTCAATTCAGCCGTCTTTTCACGCGCCATGTCTTCACTCGCAGCTTTCGCCTGATTGTGGGCGGCGAGGATCAGGTCTTCGAGGATTTCCACGCTGTCTTCCTTGAAGAGCGACGGGTCGATTGTGAGGCCACGCATTTGGCCCTTGCCGGTGAGCGTGACGGTGACCATTCCGCCCGCCGCCTGGCCGGTGGTCTCGGCCTCGGCAAGCTCCGCCTGCATGGTCTCCATCTTCTCCTGCATTTCCTTGACCTTGCCCATCATGCCCATGATGTCTTTCATCGGAAATCTCACTTCATCTGCTTGGCGACGTTCTGAAGGGTAAGTCAGCAAATCGCACCGGGTTCAATATCTCGTCACACTAGGTGTCGAGCAGTGTTTTGTCATACCAAACATCTTCGTAGCCATCGTTGACAAGAAAACGCCAACCAGCAGCTAATCCAAGGAACTCCAGGCATGCCGGGCATTCGTCAACAAGATGCGACGCGCACATAGGTTGAAAGAAGCCATCTGCGTAGGAAAATTCGCCGCTCCAGATATACCAGCCCGACGTCCCGTCGTTGTTAAGATGCCGCAAGCCGTTAAGAGGTTTTGATCCGGTCGGTGATTGGGCAAAGCCTACAATGTCGTCCGCAAAGGACTACCTGCCGCTCCAACAACCTCTTTTCAGATGACAAGACTCTGACCTGAATCAGGAATTGAAATAATCATCGAGGCCGTCTGCACTCGGTATATCGGAAAAGGGATCATCAGCGTCGAAGCCCACATTGCCGTCATCGTCCGGTTCGTCGTCGGGGTTGTCGAGGCGTTCATCGACGGTGATCTGTTCGGGGACGAACGGTTGGTCTGGCAATTCGGTTTCCGTCTGCTCGGCTTCGAGTTTGGGAAAACGCACCTGCGTGACCTTGGAGCGAGGGAAGGCCTTTAGCACGGCGGCCACAACGGGGTGGGCCTCGGCATCCGCGATGGTCCTTTCGTGTTCCGACGCCTCACGGTCTGAAATAGTCTCGCCGCCGCCTTCAGTGGTGGTTTCCACGTTCCAGCGCTCGCCCGTCCATTCCATCAGCCGGTCCGCAATGATGCGGGCGAGATCGCGCGGCGCGTTGCCGACAGGGCGGAACGTGATGTGGCCGGGATCGAACGAGACTTCTGAAAAATTCGTCCGCAGCATCAGTTTGAAGCGGATATCGCGCTTGCTTTCCGCGAGGTCGAGCAGATCCTTCAAGCTCTCGACCTTAGCGTAGGCGGGGGCTTTAACCGGCGGCACGACAGGATCGGGATCGGCCTGAGGAACGAGATGCGGGGCGGGGCGCTCAACGGGTGCGGCTTCCGCCACCGTTTCGTTTTCCACCACAAGCTGCGGGCGCGGTGTGGCCCGCATGGTGGGGCCGGAACTCGGGGCGCTGGCGCCACCGCCAGCGGCGATGGCCATCGCTCCACCGCCACCGGATGGCGATACGGCAGGTCCGCCACCGCCGCCGACATTCGGAGCGGTGTTATCCGCCAGTTGCTTCAACGCCTCATCCGGCGTCGGCAGATCGGCGGCGTGCGTGAGGCGCACAAGCACCATGTCGGCAGCGGCCAGCGGGCGCGGCGCGGCCTGCACCTCGGCGATGCCCTTCAGCAGCATCTGCCAGGCGCGGCCCAGAATGCGCGGCGTCAGTTTTTCAGCAAATGCCTTGCCGCGATCCTTCTGCTGCTGGCTCAGCGACGGGTCATCCAGCGCGGTATCGATATAGCGCACGCGGGTGACAAAGTGGACGAAATCGGCAAGGTCTGTCAGCACGGTGGCAGGGTCTGCCCCGACGTCATGCTGCGCTTTCAACTCAGCGAGTGCGGCGGCGATATCGCCCTTCATGCAGTGCTCGAACAGGTCGATCACGCGCGCACGATCCGCCAGCCCCAGCATGTCGCGCACGCCTTCGGCACGAACGGTTGCGTCACTTTCCGCTGCCGCATGGGCAATCGCCTGATCGAGCACCGACAGCGCATCACGCACCGAGCCTTCCGACGCGCGCGCAATCATGGCGAGCGCCTCATCCTCGGCGTCGATGCTCTCCAGCTTCGCGATCTTGGCGAGGTGATCCACCATCTCGCCGGCCTCGATGCGGCGCAGGTCGAAGCGCTGGCAGCGCGACAGGATGGTGATGGGTACTTTTCGAATCTCGGTCGTCGCGAAGATGAACTTCACATGCTCCGGCGGCTCCTCCAGCGTCTTCAGCAGCCCGTTGAAGGCTGCCGTCGAGAGCATGTGCACCTCGTCGATGATGTAGACCTTGTAGCGCGCCGAAACTGGCTTGTAGCGCACCGCCGCGATGATCTCGCGAATGTCGCCAATGCCGGTGTGCGAGGCAGCGTCCATCTCGATCACATCGACATGGTTGCCCTCCATGATTTCGGCGCAGTGCGTACCAGGTACTGACAGGTCGAGGGTCGGCTCTTTGTGCGTATCGCTTTCGTAATTCAGAGCACGGGCGAGAATACGGGCCGTCGTGGTCTTCCCCACGCCGCGCACTCCGGTGAGCATATAGGCCTGCGCGATGCGCCCGGTGGCAAAGGCGTTGCGGAGCGTGCGCACCATCGGTTCCTGCCCGATAAGATCGGCGAAGGAGGACGGACGGTATTTGCGGGCGAGGACGCGGTATTCAGATTTTGGACTGGTGTCCTGCACGCCGAGGTCGAAGCCGGGCGTATCGTCGATGTCTGTATTGTCGTCGCTGCGGGTGGGGGACGCTTCGTCGTTCATGTTCTTTGGAGAACTCCCGAACCGGTGTCGCGCAAAACAGCCCAGCTGTTTTGGGTGAAGTGACCCGGGCAAAAAGAATCCGAGCGCCGCGCTTTGACCGTTCTGGGCAGGCGCGAAGGTGGAAGACTGGCTTAGCGTGACCCGATCGCGAATCTCGTTGGGGCTGCTTCGTTCCCGACCTGACCCGGTTGGCGAGTGGACCGTCCACAAACCAGCCTTCCGAGGAGAGCATATCATGGGTGAGGCCCGATTCCGCAAGGGTCATGTCTGTATGTGCCGAAAAATTCTATCCCCGCCCTTTCCCGCTTCTGCATACTCCTATCACCTTCGCGCATGAGCCGGTCGTCCGGACCGACCTGATGACTGTGCGGAGGCGATCCTTCCGTCGCGCGCCGTGTAACGAACGG
>JBCCRF010000123.1:0-7987 GCA_039208305.1 Pseudomonadota bacterium | reverse complement strand
CATGGTTACCATGGTGACGGAAATCGATCAGGTGCGGAAAATTCTCGACCGCGAGATCGAGGCGCAGGCGCGTTTCGGCCATGAGCTGCCACTATCCGTTGAACTCGGCTGCATGATCGAGGTGCCGAGCCTGTTGTTCCAGCTGGACGAGGTGATGAAGCGGGTGGATTTCGTTTCCGTCGGCTCTAACGATCTGTTCCAGTTCATGGCGGCGAGCGATCGCACGAACTCCTATCTGGCCAACCGATTCAACCCGCTATCGCGCCCCTTCCTGCGCGCGCTACGGGAGATCGTGCGGGCGGCCGATCGCCACGACACGCCGCTTCAACTGTGCGGCGAGTTAGCCGGTGATCCGCTTTCCGTGATGGCGTTGATCGGTATCGGCTATCGGACCATCTCCATGCCGCCGGCTTCTATCGGTCCGGTAAAAGAACTGGTACGCGCCATGGATTGCGGGCAGGTCAGCGCCCATGTGCAGGCGATGGTGGACGAAACGATCGGCGGAACCACGGTTGCTGAGGCGTTGCGAGATTTCGCCGACGAACACGGTTTGCCGCTTTAGGAATGTGATCAAATGCTGCCGCCGGAAAAAATCGAACAGTTGACCGCGCGCCACGAAGAAGTGGCGCGGCTGATGAGCGAAAACCCTGATCAGGAAGCCTACGTCAAACTGGCGCGGGAATATGCTGAACTCGACCCAGTCGTGGCGAAAATCAACGAGCTGAAAGCGGCGCAGAACGAGTTCGCCGATCTCGCTGAAATGCTTGCTGACAGCGACACCGATCCCGAGATGAAGGAGATGGCACAGGCGGAGATGGAACCGCTGAAGGAGGCCATCGTCGCTCACGAAGCCGATCTGCAAATTCTTCTGCTGCCGCGCGATGAGGCGGACTCTAAGAATGTCATTCTGGAAATTCGCGCAGGTACCGGTGGCTCGGAGGCTGCGCTATTCGCGGGCGATCTGTTCCGCATGTATCAACGCCATGCTGAGACGCAGGGCTGGAAGGTCGAAGTTCTGTCAGAAAGCGCCGGCGAAGTCGGTGGCTACAAGGAGATCATTGCGTCGATTAACGGCGCGGGCGTCTTCGCCCGGCTGAAATTCGAGTCCGGTGTCCACCGCGTTCAACGTGTGCCTGAAACGGAATCCGGCGGGCGTGTTCACACATCGGCGGCTACGGTCGCGGTGTTGCCAGAGGCGGAAGACGTGGACATCGAAATTCGCAATGAGGACATCCGCATCGACACGATGCGAGCCTCCGGCGCGGGTGGGCAACACGTCAACACGACTGACTCCGCGGTGCGCATCACCCACATCCCCACCGGTGTCGTGGTGATGAGTTCGGAGAAGTCTCAGCACCAGAACCGCGCCAATGCGATGAAGGAATTGCGCACGCGCCTGTACGATATGGAGCGGCAGAAAGCGGACCAGGAACGGGCCGATTCTCGCAAGGGGCAAGTCGGGTCTGGTGACCGGTCTGAACGCATCCGCACCTACAATTTCCCTCAAGGGCGGGTGAGCGATCATCGCATCAATCTGACACTCTACAAGCTGGACAAGCTGATCGCTGGTGAAGGGCTGGACGAGATGCTGGATGCCCTCATCACCGATCATCAGGCCAGCCAGCTTGCGGCTTTGGGCGATGAGGCGTGACGCGACACGAAGCGGTTCGCATGGCAACGAAAGAGCTGGAAGCTGCAGGGCACGAAGCGGCGGATTTCGCCGCCCGCACGATCATGGCGCATGTCACGGATGACGACGCGGGGATGGTGACGCTGCGCGCGGACGGTCCGTTGGCTCATCAACACTCTGTCGCCTTCGACCGTCTGGTTGGAAAAGTGATCGAAGGCGTCCCACTCTTTCGAGCGATCGGTGTTCGGGAGTTTCACGGGTTGGATTTCGCCATCTCCTCCGAAACGCTGGAGCCGCGCGACGATACCGAGACACTAATTGAAGCGGTGCTGGCGCAATCGCCGCAACTGGATTCGCACTTTGCGGACCTCGGGACAGGCAGCGGCATCATCGCGATTTCGCTTCTTCATGAGATGGCTCAGGCGAAGGGTGTTGCGACCGATGTTTCTGATAATGCGCTGAGCACCGCGCTGGAAAATGCGGTCGCTAACGGAGTAGCCGACAGATTGTCCACCAAGTGTGGTGAATGGTGTGAGCCGCTGGAAGGGTTGTTCGATTTCATCGTGTCCAATCCGCCATATATCGCAAGTGAGATGGTGGATGGATTGCAGCCATCCGTGCTGAATCACGATCCACGGCGGGCGCTTGATGGCGGGTTGGATGGGCTAGACGCCTATCGCGCCATTCTCGCTGAAGCGTCAGACTATCTCCTTCCCAGTGGCTTTCTTGCGCTGGAGATCGGCTATGATCAGGCAGACAACGTGACAGCACTTGCGGAAGAGAATGGCTGGTGTCGGATTGCTCTGCAACGCGACCTGCAGGGGCATGATCGAGCGTTGGTGTTTCGTCCTGCGTGATGATCTGCACTGCAACACTTCGGACGGGAAAAACGCGCTTGGGGGTTGCTTTTTACCGGGCTATGCGTAGGTGTGAAATAACAGACAGCGCAGGGCGCTGGTGTTATTCCGAAAAATCGTCGTTTCGTTGGCACTATTCATAGGCGCAACATAACGAACGGATATTGGATGACATAGATTGCGGATCAATCAAGGAGCCATCCGCACGCAGGGTTTCAAGCTAGACGTCGTTTTCGGGTTTCGTTGGGTGGTGGATCCACTAAATGAAAAGCGTTCGCGTCCCGGGCCTTGTGAGATACGACATTCCGGATCGTCCGCTTCGATGCGTGATCCGTTACCGCGGGGCGATGCTCGCCCCAGTCCCGGCTGCCTCTTCGGTGAGAGCCAGCCTCTCCGCCGCACTCGGCCTTGGGTCGGGCAGCGCATGAAGAAGAAGCTTCTGATGAGACAGGGTAACGCCCAAAATCGGCAACGCGGTCGCGGCCGCAACAACAACAACCGCAACAATAATCGCAATCAGCTCAATCGCTCCATGGAGAGCAACGGGCCGGACGTGCGCATTCGCGGCACTGCCGCGCATATTGCGGAGAAATACACGTCTCTCGCCAATGACGCGCAGACTGCTGGCGACACGGTGATGGCGCAAAGCTACTTCCAGTTCGCTGAGCACTACAACCGTGTCGTTGCAGCAGCCCAAGCCGCGCAGGAAGCGCAACGCGAGGAGCAGCAGGCCCAGCGTCAGGCGAAGCAGGACCAGAACAATCAGAGTGGCGATGGTGACGACAATCGCTCCCGCAACGACGAAAAACGCCGCCGCCGCAACCGCGATGACCGCGATCAGGACGGTGATGATAGCAGCGAGGATGATCGTGCAGATGATCGCCCGAAGGCGCGCAGAAACAAGCGCGACAGAGCGGATGAAGATCAGCCTGACATCGTAGCCAGCGACGATGGTGACGGTGACGATCAGCCGAAAAAGAAGAAACGTCGTGCCAAGCGCGACGACGACGGCGACGAAGTGCAGGCTTCCCGCGAAGCTGATAATGACGACAGCGACGCCGACGAAAAACCCCGTCGCACTCGACGCACCCGCAAGGTGGAAGAAACCAGCGATGACGCATCCGAACTGCCGGCTTTTGTGAGTGGTGGCTGACCGCTCATAACAGTGAAGAGAATCTTGAGGGCGCGTTTCCAGCGGGAAGCACGCCCTCTTCATTTCTGAGTTCCCCTTCCTACATATTCATTGAACCGGGCTTGCCGAATGCGGGAGCCCTTGTCTCGGATGGGCCGTTTTCGCTTCGGGGGAACGGCGAATGTGAGGATATGAGAGATGAATCTCGAAAACTATACGGAGCGGATGCGCGGTTTCGTGCAGTCCGCACAGGCCCGCGCTCTGGCCGACGGGCATCAGCAGTTCACCGCAGAGCATATGCTGCGGGTGCTGCTGGAGGACGAACAGGGCCTTGCCGCCCAGCTGATCGATCGGTCCGGTGGTGATGCGAAAGCTGCACTCGTTGCTACCCAAGCCGCCATCAACAAACTCCCGAAAGTCTCCGGCGGCAACGGCGGCATCTATCTGCATCAGGGTCTGGCGAAGGTGTTCGACCAGGCGGAAAAGGTTGCCAAGAAAGCCGGTGACAGCTTCGTCACGGTGGAGCGGTTTCTGCTCGCCATGGCAATGGAAACCGGTGCCGACACGCATAAAATTTTGAAGGCCGCAGGGGTCACGCCGAACGGCCTTAACCAGGCGATCGAAAGCGTTCGCAAGGGCCGCACGGCGGATTCCGCGTCTGCTGAAGATGGCTATGATGCGCTAAAAAAATACGCGCAGGATCTCACCGCCCGTGCCCGTGAGGGAAAGCTTGATCCTGTAATCGGCCGCGATGAGGAAATTCGTCGCGCCGTGCAGGTTCTGTCGCGTCGGACCAAGAACAATCCCGTACTGATCGGCGAACCCGGCGTCGGTAAGACTGCCATCGCGGAAGGTCTTGCGCTGCGCATCGTCAATGGTGACGTGCCGGAAAGCCTGCGCGACAAGCAGCTTATGGCGCTCGACATGGGCGCGCTCATCGCAGGCGCGAAATATCGTGGCGAATTCGAGGAGAGGCTGAAGGCCGTGCTGTCGGAAGTGACGGCGGCGGATGGCGACATCATCCTGTTCATCGACGAGATGCACACACTTGTCGGTGCCGGTAAGTCTGATGGCGCGATGGATGCGTCTAACCTGCTCAAGCCTGCGCTGGCCCGTGGTGAGTTGCACTGCGTCGGTGCGACCACGCTGGATGAATACCGCAAGCATGTGGAGAAGGACGCGGCGCTGGCCCGTCGCTTCCAGCCGGTTTTCATCACGGAGCCGACGGTGGAGGACACGATCTCCATTCTGCGCGGCATCAAAGAAAAGTACGAGCTGCATCACGGTGTCCGCATCGCGGATTCCGCACTAGTGGCTGCCGCGACCCTCTCCAACCGCTATATCACCGACCGCTTTCTACCGGATAAGGCCATCGATCTGATGGACGAGGCTGGATCACGATTGCGGATGCAGGTGGATTCCAAACCGGAAGAGTTGGACGAACTCGACCGCCGGATCATCCAGCTTAAGATCGAGCGTGAAGCGCTGTCGAAGGAAAGTGATCAGGCGTCGAAAGATCGGCTGGAGAAGCTGGAAGCCGATCTCTCCGATTTGGAGGACAAGGCCCAGGAACTGTCCGCGAAATGGATGGCGGAGAAGGACAAACTGTCCTCTGCCCGCGATCTGAAGGAGCAACTGGATCAGGCCCGCTCCGAGCTGGAAATCGCGCAGCGCGAAGGCAATCTGGGCCGTGCTGGTGAACTGTCCTACGGACTCATTCCGCAGCTTGAAGCGCAGATCGCTGAAGCCGAAGGGACCGAAGATGACATGCAGATGGTGGACGAAGCGGTCACACCGCAATCCATCGCGCATGTCGTGTCCCGCTGGACCGGCATTCCCGTCGACAAGATGCTGGAAGGCGAACGCGAAAAACTGCTGGCGATGGAAGACCAGTTGGCCCGCCACGTGGTGGGGCAAGGGGAAGCCGTGCAGGCCGTCTCCAAAGCCGTGCGCCGTTCCCGCGCCGGGTTGCAGGATCCGAACCGGCCGATGGGGTCGTTCATCTTCCTCGGCCCCACGGGCGTCGGGAAAACGGAGTTGACCAAAGCGCTTGCGGATTATCTGTTCGACGATGACAGTGCGATGGTCCGTCTCGATATGTCGGAATTCATGGAGAAACACTCCGTGGCCCGCCTCATCGGTGCGCCCCCCGGCTATGTCGGCTACGACGAAGGCGGGGTGCTTACGGAGGCCGTGCGTCGCCGTCCGTATCAGGTGGTCCTGTTCGATGAGATCGAGAAAGCTCATCCGGACGTCTTCAACGTGCTTCTGCAGGTGCTTGACGATGGCCGGTTAACCGATGGTCAGGGCCGCACGGTTGATTTCCGCAACACGCTGATCATCATGACCTCTAACCTGGGTGCTGAGTATCTGGTTAACCTGAGTGAGGGCGAGGATGTGGGCAGCGTGCGCGATCAAGTGATGGATGTGGTGAAAGCCTCGTTCCGCCCGGAATTCCTCAACCGTGTTGACGAGACGATCCTGTTCCACCGCCTTCAGAAGGCGAACATGGCGGAGATCGTGGCGATCCAGCTGCGTCGTCTCGAAAAGCTACTGGAAGAGCGCAAGATCACCATCGAACTGGATGGTGATGCGGTGCAGTGGTTGGCCGACAAGGGCTACGATCCGGCCTATGGCGCGCGCCCGTTGAAGCGCGTCATCCAGCAGGCCGTACAGGATCCGCTGGCGGAGAAACTGCTTGCGGGTGAGATTGCCGACGGAAACACTGTCGCCATCACGTCTGGAACGGACCGGCTGCAGTTCCGCGTGAAAGGCGGCAAGCCGAAGCCGGTGGATGGCACGTTCGAAGTGCGGTCCACAATGGCAGCCGATGACGAGCAGAACGCGGCGTAAATCGGGCCAGCGGTGATACGAAATTGAAGGGCGGCGGTCTCACGATCGCCGCCCTTTTCTCATGTACTGCTGGTTGAACGACTCTTTCAGGCTCCGTTCATGTTGCGTGGAGTAAGAGAGGGTGAACGCGCCGTTAAGCATGCCGTTTGTAAGAGTAGACGTCGGAGACCGCGCCATGATTTTGCGTAGCCTTGTATTTGCAGCCATCCTTTCGATTTCGCCCTTGGTGCTGTTGTTGGCGCGGGCGGAAGCGATGCCGCGCGCCGGTGCCATCAAAAGTCTGTCGGCTTCGCCGGTCACACCTGCTCAATATGGCGACTACGATCTGTTCGTTGATGAGCGCGGGCGCCGCTACCTGATCGACCCCTATACCGGTGAGGCCGTTGCCCGCGAGAACGGACGTCGGCTGTCGCCGCGCGAGATACGCCGTGTGGAACGGGCGGTGCGGCGCGCCGTGCGCCGGTCGCAGCTGGAGCGTGAGTTGGGCGGCCTGTTCGATCTGTTCGATGAGCCCCGCCGCCAGCGCGAGCCAATACGCCGTCCGCGCCGCGGCGGTGATGGCGGTTTCTATCTCGACGAGCGCGAAGCACCCCGCGAGGATTGGCGGCGCGATGATGGCTATCCTGATGAAGAACTGGCGCGTCCCGTCGATCCGCGCGATGACCGCGACGTGGAGGTTGCCCGCCTTCCCGACATTGAAAAGCAGCCTGTGGAGCGCGCCATCGCGCCCACCACTTCCAAGCCGAAGTTCTCCGCAACGCAGATCGCTGAATTGCAGGTCGTACTCGATCGCGAAGGCTTTTCGCCCGGCGTGATCGACGGGCAGTGGGGCAGCAATGTCGCTAAGGCGATGGACGCCTACCGTGATGCGAAAGGTAGTCTGCCTATCGCGAAAACCGTCGGGCTGGTTGAGGCACTGGCCCGCACCGGCGGCGATGCGCTGACGCGCTACACGATCACTCGCGAGGATGTATCTGGCCCGTTCATCTCCCGCGTGCCGATCGACTATGCGCGCAAGGCGGAACTGCAATCACTCGCCTATACGAGCGTCGAGGAAAAGCTGGCGGAGCGTTTTCACATGAGCGAAGCGTTTCTGAAGCGCCTTAACCCAGGTCGTGACTTCCACCGCCCCGGCACGACCATCACAGTGGTTGCACCGGGCGCGAAGAAGAAGCGGCCTGTGCATTACATCGTGGCCGACAAGGCGCGCAAACAGGTGCGTGGTTATGACCGCAACGGCAAGCTGTTGGTCGCCTATCCGGCTACCATCGGCTCGGCTTCTACGCCGTCGCCATCCGGCAAGCATTCGGTCGCCCGCATCGCGCTGGACCCGGAATACACCTACAACCCGAAGATCAATTTTCAGCAGGGCACCAACGACAAAATCCTACGCATTCCTCCCGGTCCGAACGGTCCGGTGGGCAGCGTGTGGATCGCCTTGTCAAAGCGCACATACGGCATTCACGGCACACCCGATCCGGCAAAGATCGGCAAGACGAACAGTAATGGCTGCAT
>JBCCRF010000122.1:0-7988 GCA_039208305.1 Pseudomonadota bacterium | reverse complement strand
TGTCGCATGCATCTGCTGCATCATGCCGTAGGCGAAGGCAGCAGCACGCGTACCGCCACCGGAAAAGGCTAGCCCCACATAGTTGCTGCCGATAACTTCGGCTGGGGCATCATCGGGCGAAGCAACGACTAAGTTACTCTCACTGGCCAGTGATGGTTCGAAGACATTCAGGGGCGCATTGGTGGTCGTGCACCCGGATACGCCCAACGCGGCAGCAAGCGCGATCTGACGCATAAGGTAGTTGCCGGTCATGGTGAAACACGTTCATCCATTGCAGGAAAACTAAGCTCAATCGCGAAACCCTGCTTCACATCCGGAAGCGACAGCCGCGCACCGTGGCGAACTGCAATCGCCTTCACAAGAGCCAGGCCGAGGCCATGCCCGGGCACGTTCTGCGTCTGCGGAGCCCGTACGAAACGGCGAAACATGTCATCGCGAAAATCGGCTGCGACGCCAGGGCCAGTGTCTGCAATCGTGAACACGCTTTTCCCCCTCGCATCGCGCAAAGTGATGGTCACTTTACCGCCTTGCGGCGTGAACTTTATGGCATTGTCCAGCAGGTTCGCAATCAACCGCATCAACAACATGTCGTCGCCCAGAACCATCACGGCACCCCGGTTCGGCAGCTGCAACGCAATGCCCTTCTCCTCTGCAACAGCGGTGTAGAGGGCCGCAACGTCCTGCACGATTGTCGACAGATCGCGCGGGGCAAAGCCCGACTGACTGCGGGCATCCGCCTCCGTCTGAGAAATATCGAGCAGCGCTTCGAAGACGGACACCGTCTGATCGATCTCGGAATTTATGGTCTCGATAGATTGTGAAACGTCAGCGGTGTTTGACGCTGCATCCTTGCTCAAACGCGCGACGGCCAGCTTCAGCCGGTTAAAAGGCGTGCGCAACTCGTGGGCGATGTGATCGGCCAAGGATAACGTCTGCCGATTGAGATCCTGCACGCGGTCCAGCGTCCGGTTGATGTTGGCTCCAAGGCGACCGAATTCGTCGGCCCGCCCCGTCATGTCCGCACGTCGGTCGAGATGTCCGGTCTCAACGTCTGCGAGAACCGCGTTGATGTGGTCGATGCGCTGGAGAATGGGTCGGCAAACCAACCAGCCGAGCAGCACAGCGACGCCGGCGATCAGCAGCACCGCGATGATGGAGATGCGTGCCACCGAACGCACCAACTCGTCGCGCTGCGTGGTGGCGCGGGCATTCATCAATGGAAAACCGCCGGGAAGCTCGGTGGCCGATCCGCGATAGCGGACACTCTCCCCATCTTCATTGTCCAGGGTGAACTCCACCCAATCGTCCTGCAGCGAGAGCGCCGTCGGCATGTCATCAACATTGCCACCAAGCTTATCGTCCTGCTGATCGAGCAGCAGAAAAATCTGCTGATCCGTCTGCGTACCACTGTCGATGCGGCGCTCCATTCCCTCACGCACAGCGATGGTGCGGCGCTGGGCGTAAAGATCGGCAAAGCCTTTCAGATCCGCTTCCAGCAACGCCTGCAGCTGTGCCTGCGCCTCACGCTCCACCGTTCGGTAGATCGTGAACGCGCCCAACGCGGCGAGCAGCGTCGTGCCCGCCGCGATCGCCGCTACCAGCCGGAAAAGTGCCGACCGTCGTTTCATGTGCCAACCGGATCGGAGGTAAACAGATAGCCTTCGCCGCGTACGGTGTGGATCAGTGGCGGCAGATCATCGATCTCAAGCTTGCGCCGCAGACGGCCCACGTGAACGTCCACCACATTGGTCTGCGGATCGAAGGATAGGTTCCACACGTGCTCCAGCAGCATCTTGCGCGTTACGACTTCATTGGCGTTGTCCGCAAAATAGCAGATGAGTTCGAACTCCTTCGGTGACACGGCGATGTGCTGCCCGCCGCGGTGCACGGTACGCGCCTTCAGCCGGATTTCGAGATCGTGGAAAACGAGGAGATCGTTGTCGGCACTTTGAACCTCGTTGCGCCTCAGCAGCGCCTTCATCCGTGCCCGCAATTCCTGCGGGTCGAAGGGTTTGGCAAGGTAATCGTCGGCCCCCTTTTCCAACCCCTCCACGCGGTTGTTGGACCTCCCCAACGCGCTAACGATCATCACACGGCATCCCGCTCCCTTAAGCCGCAACTTAGCGATGGCATCGAGCCCGTCACCTCCAGGCAGCATGCGGTCCAGCAGAACGAGTTCGGGGGAATGCGTTTCAACGGCTGCAAGACACTCCTCGAAACTCCCCACCACGACAGCCTCGTGTCCGAGCTCAACGGACATATCAGCCATGGCTTGCGCCGTGACGTGGTCGTCCTCCACGATGAGAATTGTCATGATCCACCGGGTTCGGTTGCTGTTGGCTGCGACACTCTAGGAGAATTCGCGGAGGCGTTCCTATGACAAATTCGGTCATCCAGGTCGCGGTGGCAGCTTTTCGGTTCTCAGCCCAGCAGGGCTTTGCTAGCCTGCAGAAAAGACGGGCAAAGAGCACAGGTCAATGAAGATGTCGAAGCTGATCAGTCGCTTTCTCATTGTGCTGGCAACGGCCACTGCCCTTGCCCTTCCAGCCACGAGTTATGCCAAGCCGAATATCAGCCTGCTCGATGCGTTGCGCGTCGCGGGCGGTATCTCCATGGCCATCACCTCCCACAAGCTGTTTGAAATCGCGCGGCAGGACAACGATCCCTACGCCATGATCACCGCAGCCAAGCTGCGTCGCAAGGCGGGCCTGCGGGAGGTACCGATGCCGTCGCAAGACGTGGGCGGCGATCCCCATACAGACGATGCGCCGGCCACCATATTGTCATGGCAGGAGATGCTGGACCTCGCGGTGAAAATGTCGAACGGCGATGAAAACGTGGCGGCACTGGCCGAAGACGTGCGCGCATCGCGCACAAAAGGTGTCGTGAACGGCGCAATCTACTCCAAAGAGCGCATCAGGCCGCGCGGCAAACGCAGCTTTCCCGATATTCCGTTCAAGGGTGGAGAATTCGCGGAAGTCTATGCGGAAGGGCGCGGCGAAGCTAATTTGGATATGTATATCTACGACGCGAAGGGCCACCTGATCTGCTCGCAGACCGACCCGAGCAATGTCAGCCAATGCGGATGGACGCCGACCTTTACCAGCAAGTTCACCATCGTGGTGGAAAACAAGAGCGACCGCTCATCCAGCTTCGCGCTGATGACGAATTAGACAAAGACGATGATGTCCACCAAATACTCGACGCCCTCCAAGCTGCTGGCGCTCTTCATAGCACTGACGGCGGGCATCGCCATTTCCTTCAGGGTGATCGTCCGCATGGAAGAGATGGGCGGCGTTCTGCCCGCCCTCGCCTTTCTCACGCAATTCTTCACGATCCTGACCAACGCACTGGTGTGCATTGCGATGGTCTTCATCGTCACGGGAACACGGCTCAACCCGCGCTTTCTGATGGCGCTTACGGTGTCCATCGTGGCGGTCGGGATCATCTATCACGTGGCGCTGGCTCATCTGGTGAACTTTACCGGCCTTGATCTGCTGGCAGACCATGCCGTCCACACGGTCGTTCCCATATCGATGTTTCTGTGGTGGCTGGCCTTCGCGCCTAAGCAATCATTTCATCTGTCGGATATCATCACATGGACCGCGTGGCCGGTACTTTACTGCGTTTATATCCTGATCAGGGCGTCATTCTCAGGCTTCTATCCCTATCCCTTTCTCAATCTGCCGGAATTAGGTGTAACCGGGCTCACAGTTAGCATTGCGGTGCTCACTTTAGCCTTCATCGCCATGGGGGCGGTGATTTTCGGGCTCGGAAAGCTTGCAAGCCCGCGAAAACTGGCAGCGGGCTGACGAGAGCCGCCAGCAGCCGTCCGCTTTGCGACGACATTAAATGCCGTCGCCCCTCTTCCAATAGTAGACCCCGGCGCGAAAGGCTGGCAGCATCCCTGCAATCCAACCAGGGAGACCTCCATGAAATACACCAAAATCCTCGTTGCCGCCGCTCTCGCTCTCACCGCGACGACCGCCTCCGCAGAAACCTTGCGCTGGGCAGCCGCTGGCGACTCACTGACGCTGGACCCACATGCCCAGAACGAAGGGCCGACCCACACCTTGGCCCACCAGATTTATGAAACGCTGGTGGTGCGCGACATGGAAGCGAAGATGGTGCCGGGTCTCGCGACAGAATGGGCACCCGACCCGGAAAATCCGAACCTCTGGCGCTTCAAGCTGCGCGAAGGCGTCACCTTCCATGACGGCTCGGAGTTCGATTCCGAAGATGTGGTCTTCTCGCTCAACCGCGCCATGACACCAGACTCCGACATGAAGGAGCTTCTCGCTTCGGTGAAAGAGATCCGCGCCGACGGTAAATTCGGCATCATCATCGAGACCAATGGCCCCAACCCGATCATGCCAGCCAACCTCACCAACACGTTCATCATGGACAAGACCTGGTCCGAGGCGAACAACGCGGTGAAGGTCCAGGATGTCGAAGGCGGCGAAACCACGTTTGCAACCACGGCGACGAACGGCACCGGTCCCTTCACGCTTGTTTCCCGCGAGCAGGACGCCAAGACCGTTCTAGCGGCCTATGACGGGTACTGGGGCAAGGGCGAATTCCCGCTTGACGTCACCCGTATCGAATACACGCCGATCCAGAATGCCGCGACCCGCGTTGCCGCTTTCCTGTCCGGTGAAGTGGACATCATCCAGGACGTGCCGGTGCAAGATCTCGCCCGTGCCGACAGCGCCGATGGCCTGAAGGTCGTCACGGCACCGCAGAACCGCGTGATCTTCTTCGGCATGAACCAGGGTGATACCGATCTGAAATCGGACAATATCGAAGGCAAGAACCCGTTTGCCGACAAAAAAGTGCGTCAGGCCATGAACATGGCGATCAACCGCGATGCCATCCGTCAGGTTGTGATGCGCGGCCAGTCGCAGCCTGCAGGCATGATTGCACCGCCCTTCGTGAACGGCTGGACCGAAGAGATGGACGCCATGCCCGCGACCGATCTGGAACAGGCAAAAGGCCTGTTGAAGGAAGCCGGTTATGGCGATGGTTTTTCCGTCACGCTGAACTGCCCGAACGACCGCTACATCAACGATGAAGCGATCTGCCAGGCTGTTGTCGGCATGATGGGCCAGATCGGAATCACGGTAAATCTGGACGCGCTGCCAAAGGCGCAGCACTTCCCGCTGATCAACAATCTGGAAACGGATTTCTACATGCTCGGCTGGGGCGTTCCGACGTTCGATTCCGAATACGTCTTCAATTTCCTCGTTCACACGAAAGGCGAGAAATACGGCTCCTGGAACGGCACCCGTTATTCCAACGCCGAACTCGACCCGAAAATCCAGGCATTGGCCTCCGAGACAGATCTCGACAAGCGCAATGCCATGATCGCGGAAATCTGGGCGCAGGTGCAGGACGATGTTCTCTACCTGCCAGTTCACCACCAGGTGCTGAACTGGGGCATGAAGGACAAGATCGACTTCCCCGTACAGCCGGAAGACCAGCCGCACTTCAAATACATGAAGATCGGCGGCTAACGCGCATCAGGGGCGGTGGGACACCACCGCCCCTTTTTTCTTTTCAGCGCCCGCAGTAGCCCGCGCTCCCGACAGACACCGCAAAGGAGCCTTCCAATGCGCATTTTCAAACAATCACTTTTGACCCTTGCGATCAGCATAGCACTTGCTGCCCCCGCAAGCGCCGAAACTTTCAAATGGGCGTCGAAGACAGACCCAGACACGATGGACCCCCACGCGTCCAACTCCGCCCCGGTCTTCTCGTTTCTGAACAATGTCTATGAAGGCCTGGTGCGTCGCGGCAAGGACATGGCGATCGAACCGTCGCTTGCAGAAAGCTGGGAGCCACTGGGCGACAAGGGCTGGCGCTTTGTTCTGCGGCAGGGCGTAAAATTCCACGATGGCTCCGACCTCACCGCAGAAGACGTTCTGTTCTCTTACCAGCGCGCCTCCAGCGAGGCGGCTGACACGGCGTCGTGGTTTGCACCTGTATCCGAAGTGACTGTCGTCGACGATTTCACCATCGACTTCATGACCAGCGCGCCGAACCCGATCTTCCCCGATTCCATCGCCAACTTCATGATCATGGACAAGGGCTGGTCTGAGGCGAATGGTGCCACCGTGCCCGCCAAAGATCAGGAGACTTTCGCCACCCTGAACGCGAACGGCACCGGGCCTTTCCAACTCGCCGAGCGACAGCCCGGTCTCAAGTCGGTGCTGACGCCCTTTGCAGGCTGGTGGGGTGAGGCAGAGCACAACATCACCCGCGCCGAGTTCACACCGATCCAGAACCCGGCCACGGCTGTGGCGGCCCTGCTCTCAGGCGATGTCGATTTCATCAACCCCGTGCCAATCCAGGACGCTGCGCGGCTGGAGCAGACGGAAAGCGTGAAGGTGATCCGCGGCATTGAGGCGAGGGTCATCATGCTGGGCTTTCCCCATCAGGCCGAGACGCTGAAATATGGCCCTGACGCTGGCAAGCCCAACCCGTTCAAAGATGCCAAAGTGCGCGAAGCCGTCGCCAAAGCAGTGAATGTGGATGCCATCCTGGCCACCATCATGCGCGGTTCCGCAGAACCCGCATCGCAATTGGTCAGCCCTGCCATGCGCGGCTATTCCACCTCACTCGCGGTGCGCCCGACATTCGACGTCGAAGCCGCAAAGACGCTTCTCGCAGAAGCCGGCTATCCGGACGGTTTCACCTTCGGCCTGAAATGCCCCAACGACCGTTATCTCAATGACGAATCCGTCTGTCAGGCGGTGGTCGCGATGTTGGCGCAGATCGGCATCACGGCGGAACTCGACGCCATGCCGGTGCGCAACTACTGGCCGGAACTGCGGGCGGACAATTTCGACATGTATCTGCTGGGCTGGTCGCCGGGCACATTCGATGCCGAGCATCCCATCCGCTTTCTCGCTTCCACTCCAAACTCGGAGAAAAAACTCGGCTCGTGGAATTTTGGCGACTATTCCAACGCCCGCGTCGACGAACTCCTGCCGCAGATCCAGTCGGAACTGGACAACAACAAGCGTCAGGCCATGCTGGATGAAGTCACGAACATCCTGCAGGACGAGGTCGCCTACGTGCCGCTTTACGTGCAGCCGCTCGTCTGGGGCGCGCGGGAAAATGTCGATCTGATCCAGCGACCGGATGATTTTGTCATCCTGCGTTGGGTGACTGTGAACTAGCGCGATCAGGGACTTGCGCCATCCTTCGCGGTGGCGCACTCCAGCGTTATGCTCGCTTTCACCATCCAGCGTGTCTTTCAGTCCATCGTCGTCCTTCTGGTCGTCGGTCTGGTCGCCTTCGGCATGTTCCGCTTCGTGGGTGACCCGATCGAGAACATGTTGGGGCAGGAACGCACCGATGCCGATGTCGAGCGGCTGCGCGGTGAACTCGGCCTCGATCAACCCTTCGTGGTTCAATACGGCAAGTATCTGGTGAAGGCGTCTCAGGGCGATTTCGGCACCAGCTACCGGCAGGGCCGCCCCGTTGCAGAAATTCTTGCCGAGCGCGCGCCTGCCACGCTTGAACTCGCCGCTGTCTCCGGGCTGCTGGCGATTGTCTTCGGCGTGGTCCTCGGCGTGTTCACGGCTATCAGACGGGACGGAATAGCGGCCAACATTGTTCTTGCGACATCGCTAATAGGGGTGTCCCTTCCCACCTTCCTGATCGGCATTTTGCTCATCTATCTGTTTGCCGTCGAATTGGGGTGGCTGCCCAGCTTTGGGCGAGGAGAGACGGTCAAAATAGGCGGTTGGAGTACCGGCTTTTTGACAGCCTCCGGGCTGCAGGCGCTTATCCTGCCAGCAATTACGCTCGGCCTTTATCAGATGACGCTCATCATGCGGCTTGTCCGCTCCGAGATGCTGGAGGTGCTGAGGGCCGACTATATCCGCTTCGCCCGCGCGCGCGGGCTGAAGGAAAAGACGGTCAATTTCCGCCATGCGCTGAAGAACACGCTGGTGCCGGTCATCACCATCACCGGGCTGCAG
>JBCCRF010000121.1:0-7988 GCA_039208305.1 Pseudomonadota bacterium | reverse complement strand
CGTCAGCGAACCGCTGGCCGTAGACCTGCTGGTGGCGATCATCGCGCTGGCGGTGACGATCTTCGCCGCTATTCTCGCGTGGACGGTTGTGGTGGCCATTTTGACATCGCCGAGAACGTTCGGGCGCTGGCGGGAAGGCAAGCGCCGCGACAAAGGCTACGCCGCGCTCTCGCAAGGTCTCGTCGCTGCCAATGCGGGCAACGCACCGCTGGCCCGGCGGTTGACGAAGGAATCCTCCAAACATCTCGACAATGAACCGCTGGTTGGACTGTTGGACGCCCAGACCGCGCTTCTGGAAGATAACCACGACAGCGCACGGCGCTGCTACACCACAATGCTGGAGAAGGACGAGACACGCCTGCTGGGCCTGCGTGGCCTCTATCTGGAAGCCGAATATGAAGGCGAGTCGGAAGCCGCTGGCCATTTCGCCCGCGAGGCAGTGAAAGCCAACCCCGGCACGCCGTGGGCGACGCAGGCCATGCTGCGCAGCCAGACCGCTGAGAGAAACTGGGAAGAGGCACTTAAGACGCTGGATCTCAACCGCTCCGCAGGCATGTTCGATAAGGACGAATACAGCCGCAAAAAGGCCGCCATCCTCACAGCACTTGCAATGGACGAAGAAGACGCATCGCCCGACAAGGCCCGCAGTCACGCTCTCGCTGCCCACAAGTTGGTGCCGACCCTTGCCCCCGCTGCCGTCACCGCCGCACGCCTTTGCACGCGCCTCAACGATATGCGCAAGGCGGCGAAGGTACTGGAGACCACCTGGAAGGCCGAACCCCATCCGGACGTGGCCGATGCCTATATCCATCTGCGCGCGGGTGACTCCATCCTCGACCGCCTGAAGCGCGCCGAGACGCTGGATGGCAAACGCTCCAACACGATCGACGGGCAGTTGTGCATTGCACAGGTGGCGATCGATGCAAGCAAATACGACACCGCCCGCGACGCGCTGGAGGCCGCGTTCCGCATCGAACCCACAGAGCGCGCCTGCCTCCTGATGGCCGATCTGGAAGAAGCCGAAAACACTGGTATGGGCCGCGTACGAGAATGGCTCGCTCGTGCCGTTCACGCACCGCGCGATAAGGCGTGGGTGGCCGATGGCGTCGTTGCTGAAGAATGGGCACCTGCCTCCCCCGTCACCGGCGAGATCGACGCTTTCGAATGGAAGCAACCTGTCGAGCAGCTGGCGCTATCCGGCAAGACCGTCGACTACACAAGTTTGCTGAACTCCGGTCGGAGCAATGAGAGCGGCGACGAGATGAAAACCATCTTGTCGGAGACAGTCGTTACTGCCACCGCCACAACCGTCAGCGGTTCCGCCGATGCCGACGATGACGCCGCAACTGGCACAACCACCGCCACGGAATATGATCTCAAGACGGTCGAGATAAAAACAGAAGCCGCAAAATCCAGCGTAGATGACGAGATCGAAGACGCCGTTATCATCGAAGCAACCACCAAGGCCGAACCAGACAAAGCAATTGAAAAGCCCGTGGTCGAACAACACGAAGTTCGCGTAGTGAAGGCTGGCGGAGCGAAGCCAGAGATCAAAGAGGCTGTGGAAGCATCGGCCATATCCGAACCAACGCCCGCGCCACCCGCCGTGCCGACACCAGAACCGGAACCGGTTGCGAGAACCGCACCGAAACCACCGGTGGTCGATCCAGTCGTCGATCTTGAGGGCGTCGGCTCTGTGACCGATGACATCGTGGATGAAGATAGCGATAGCATTCCTGACAATCCAACTGTTGTGCCGGTTCCTGCAAACGATGCCGAGAAGGTGACGAAGAAACTAGCGGGCGAAGATGGTGATAAGGCTGAGGTTGTTTCCCTCGACCGGCGCGAGGGCGAGCGCAAACCGGGTCAGGCGGACTCCCCTTACAAGCAACGCAATCTTGACCCAGACAACGATGGCAAGATCGATCACCACCCTGACGATCCCGGGATCGATGAAAACGACGCCCCGCCCAAGCGTGGATTGTTCGGTAGGGGCTGAATGAACTCAGTCTTGCGCATGAAAAAGGCCCGCGGAGAACTCTCTCGGCGGGCCTTTTTCTTGATCGGTGAAAAGTAGCCTACGCTGCGGCAGAACGCTCTTTAAGCAACCCACGGTTCACCAGCAGTTCCGCGATCTGCACTGTGTTGAGCGCAGCACCCTTACGCAGGTTGTCGGACACCACCCACATATTGAGCCCGTTATCGACGGTCGCGTCCTCGCGGATGCGGGAAATGTAGGTCGCGTCTTCACCGGCAGCCTCGTAAGGTGTGATGTAGCCGCCATCTTCTCGCTTATCGATGACGAGACAGCCGGGCGCCTCGCGCAAAATGTTGCGCGCTTCGTCAGCGGAGAGCTCTTCCTCAAACTCGATGTTCACTGACTCGCAGTGGGACACGAAGACCGGCACCCGCACGCAGGTAGCGGTGAGCTTGATCTTCGGGTCGAGCATCTTCTTGGTCTCGGCGACCATCTTCCACTCTTCTTTCGTGTCGCCGGAATCCATGAACACGTCGATATGGGGGATCAGGTTAAAGGCGATGCGCTTGGTGAACTCCTTCGCCTCAATCGGGTCGGCCACGAACACAGCCCGTGTCTGCTCGAACAGCTCCTCCATCTTCGCCTTCCCGCCGCCGGAGACGGACTGGTAGGTGGAGACGACGACGCGTTTGATTGTCGCGCGGTCATGCAGCGGCTTCAGCGCCACCACCAACTGCGCGGTGGAGCAGTTCGGGTTGGCGATGATGTTCTTCTTGGAGAAGCCCTCGATATCGTCAGCATTCACCTCCGGCACGATCAGCGGCACGTCGGGGTCGTAGCGCCAGGCTGACGAGTTATCGATGACGACGCAGCCCTGCTTGCCAATCTTGGGCGACCATTCCTGCGAGGTGCCGCCACCGGCAGACATGATAGCGATATCTGCCTGGGAAAAATCGTAGTTGTCGAGCGCCTTCACCTTCAGCGTCGCGTCCCCGAAGGAGACTTCGGTGCCCTGGCTGCGGCGGCTGGCGAGCGCCACCACCTTGTCGGCGGGGAACTGACGCTCCGCCAGAATGGACAGCACCTCACGGCCAACATTGCCCGTGGCGCCGACGACTGCGATTGTGTAACCCATGATCGGTCTCCTCGCTCTCCGCTAGACGCGTGTTGGCGTTGCCCTCTCCATCCCGGGAGAGCGCGGGAGGGAGGGTTAAAGGGTGGTCTTTGTTTTGACGGCCTCTGTGATCATGGCCGCTGTTTAAGGGGCGAGGCGAAAATGTCAAAGCAAATCTGGCTTTCCGGTCTGGCGCTCTTGGCAGCGTTGGTGATGGTGGTGTTTCCCGTAAGTGCGCTGTCCACCGGCCCGATGAACGCCGCGCAGATCGAGGCCACCCTTTTCGGCAAGACGTTCTCCGGCGAATACCCTTCCGGTACGGCCTGGCGCGAGACGTTCGAAGCAACCGGCCGCTCCATTTACGAAGAAGGTGGACGGACGGACGTCGGTACCATGACCTTCGAAGGAAGTGCTATTTGCTTCAAATACAACGATCCCGAGCGCACCGGCGGCTGCTTCATCGTCTGGCGGCGCGGCCTGAACTGTTTCGACTTTTATTCCACGAACAACGCATCCAGCCGCCTGGACCGCGACCGCGGAGAGCGGTGGGACGCCCGCGGCTGGGAAGAAGGCGTGGCAAAGGACTGCACGGCGGCTTTGATCAGTTGATGGGCTGCTCCCTCCCTTCGATGGGGAGAGGCATATTGAGAGCGGACAACGCGCAGCAAGGCGCTGGTCGAACTTGGGCAAGTGAGGCCATCGTTCCTTTGTCGCGTCGTCATTTCCAACGAAATTCATTGTCATCCCGGCCCACGAGCCGGGATCCACTTTTAAGCAAGTTCCCATGTCAGAGGCAGCGCGTGGATGCCGCAACATCGGACTCTGCCGCTCACTCATCATCCACTAGTGAAATGGGTCCCGGCTCGACGGCCAGGATGACAGCGGAGTGGAGGAGAGTGTTTGGAACAGCTATCCACCTTCGGGATCAATACTCCGCAAAAACTCCAACGCCAGCGACATCCCGCCGCTTCGTGCGACATTGTTATGCCCCGCCCCTTCGATCACCTCGAAGCGTGTTCCAGTTGGTGCCACGGCATGCAGCCTTCGCCCCGCTTCAATGGGAACCACACGATCGCGGTCACCATGCAAGATCAGGATCGGCGCTTCGACGTCACCGATAGCGAGATCGGAGCGGAAAGGGTGCCGTAGGAGCGGGCCGACAGGAAGCCAGCCGAACCGCTCTTGGGAAAGCGCGAGCACGGAATCAAACGGCGCTTCCAGCACGACCGCAGTGGCTGGACGTTTCGCTGCAATCTGCACGGCAACGCCTGAGCCAAGAGAGTGGCCCCAGACGGCGATTTCTTCCTCGCCCTGCCGGACGAGATAATCGAAAGTTGCCAATCCATCCGCAACGAGCACGGCTTCCGACGGCTCGCCACCGCTGCCGCCATAGCCACGATATTCCGCCAACAACACCCCGTAGCCTGCAGCTGCGAGGTCACGACCATGGCCGATCATCCGCGCTGCCGTCGCGCCATTGCCGTGGAACATCAGGACCGTCGCTTCGCCCGCATTCGCAGGATGGCGATAGGCGTTCAGTGTGACGCCATCTGCCATCTGCATCGGGTAAAGGGCAAACCCCTGCACCGGAACAGCTGGACCAATTTCCGCGGGTGCAGGAAAGATCATCCGCTCCTGCGCCCACCACAGCACGACGGTGATGGTGAGATATGCGGCTGCACCAACGAACAGGAGGCCGCGAAGAAAGCCCATCACCTAAGCCGGATAATCTCGCGCGCCGAAAATCGCGCTGCCGACGCGCACATGGGTCGCTCCGAATTGCACGGCGGTCTCGTAGTCGCCGGACATGCCCATCGAAAGACCGGCGACGCCTGCCTCTTTCGCAAGTTTGCGCAGCAGCGCGAAATGCGGCCCAGGATTTTCATCTGCAGGAGGAATGCACATCAGCCCTTCGATAGTGAGGCCATGCACATGACGGCACCGCTCCACGAAAGCCACCGCTTCCTTTGGTGCGATGCCAGCTTTCTGCGGCTCCTCCCCCGTGTTCACCTGCACAAAGAACCGCAGGTACCTGCCCTGTTTCTCCATCTCAGCAGCCAGCGCCTTGGCGATCTTCTCACGGTCTACAGTATGGATGACATCGAACAGCGCTACCGCATCTGCCGCCTTGTTGCTTTGCAACGGGCCAATCAGATGGAGTTCCGTGCCCGAAAATTCGTCTTTCAACCCCGGCCACTTGCCCTGACTTTCCTGCACGCGATTTTCACCAAACACGCGATGGCCCGCCTCAAGCGCAGGGCGGATTGCGTCGGCATCGAAGGTCTTGGAGACGGCGATCAGCGTCACATCTGCACCGTCACGCTGCGCGTTACCGGCAGCCTTTTCGATAGCACTCAACACCTGATCAATCTGCTCGCGCATCCCGCACCTTCCTTTGGTTGACGACAGGTGGCATTCGGGCCATCACCCGCACCGTCCGTGCACGAAGCCGCAATGGTTTTCGTGGCACTTTGTCCGCACCCCCTCACATGAAGACGAGCATCATGGCAAGCGAGCGTTACTCACCCGCAGATGTGGAGCAGAAATGGCAGTCCCGCTGGGACGAGGCCAAACTGTTCGAGGCCAAGAGCGAGCCGGATCCAGACGCACCGACCTATTATGTGCTGGAGATGTTCCCATATCCTTCAGGTCGCATCCATATGGGCCATGTGCGCAACTACGCGATGGGTGATGTGATCGCCCGGTACAAGCGCGCCAAGGGGTTCGAAGTGCTGCACCCGATGGGCTGGGACGCCTTCGGCATGCCGGCGGAAAACGCAGCCATGCAAAACAAGACCCATCCCAAGGGCTGGACCTATGACAACATCGCCGCCATGCGCGCGCAGCTGAAGTCGCTCGGCCTGTCGCTCGATTGGTCCCGCGAATTCGCCACTTGCGATGTTGACTATTACGCACAACAGCAGGCCCTGTTTCTCGACTTTCTCGAAGCTGGTCTCGTCACCCGCAAGAATGCAAAAGTGAACTGGGACCCGGTGGATATGACCGTGCTTGCCAACGAGCAGGTGATCGACGGCAAGGGCTGGCGCTCAGGCGCCGAAGTGGAGCAGCGCGAGCTCACCCAGTGGTTCTTCAAGATTTCCGACTATTCTGAAGAGTTGCTCGACGCGTTGGACGGTCTCGATGAATGGCCCGCCCGCGTGAAGCTGATGCAGGCGAACTGGATCGGCAAGTCGCGCGGCCTGCAGATGACCTTCGAGCTCACCGAACCCTATGGCGAGCTCACCGGTCTTGAGATCTACACCACCCGCCCGGACACGCTGGCGGGGGCGAGCTTCATGGCCGTTGCGCCGGAGCACCCGCTTGCCGTGGCACTCGCTGCCGATAATCCGGCGCTGGCGCAATTCGTGGTAGATGTCCGCAAGTCCGGCACATCGGCCGAAGAACTGGAGACGGCGGAGAAGCAGGGCTTCGAGACAGGGATTCACGTGAAACATCCGCTCTACGAGAGCGAGACGCTTCCGGTCTATGTGGCGAATTTCGTGCTGATGGACTACGGCACGGGCGCGATTTTCGCCTGTCCCGCTCACGACCAGCGCGACCTCGACTTCGCCCGCAAATACGGCCTGCCCGTTATCGACACGTTCTTCGCCATGGACGATCACACGCCGGTGGAGAACGAGGCCTTCGTGCCACCGAAAACCGAAACGGTGGACTGGGTGAACCAGCCCGCGGGAATTGAGAAAGCCACCGGCGAAGAAGCCATCGAGGCGACCATCGACTGGGCTGAGAAAAAGGGGCTCGGCGAGGCGAAGACGCAGTTCCGCCTGCGCGACTGGGGCGTCTCCCGCCAGCGCTATTGGGGTTGCCCGATCCCCGTCGTGCATTGTGAAAAGTGTGGCGTCGTGCCGGAGAAAAAGGAGAACCTGCCGGTCCAGCTGCCGGACGATGTCACCTTCGATATTCCCGGCAATCCGCTCGACCGTCACCCGACATGGCGCGATTGCACGTGCCCGTCCTGCGGTGGCCCGGCCAAGCGCGAGACGGACACGATGGACACGTTCGTGGATTCGTCCTGGTACTTTGCCCGCTTTGCCGATCCAACCGCCGAGACACCTACCAACGTTAAGGCAGTGAATAGGTGGCTGCCGGTGGACCAATATATCGGCGGTATCGAACACGCGATCCTGCATCTGCTCTATTCGCGCTTTTTCGCCCGCGCCATGCAAAAAACCGGCCACCTCGCCGTCGCCGAACCCTTCAAGGGGCTCTTCACACAGGGCATGGTGGTGCATGAAACCTACAAGGCCGCCGATGGCAGCTGGGTCATGCCCTCGGAACTCACGATCTCCGGCGAAGGCGCGAACCGCAGAGCGGTGCTGAAATCCGATGGCTCGCCGGTGGAAATCGGCGGTATCGAGAAGATGTCGAAATCCAAGCGCAACACGGTGGACCCCGACGAGATCATCGCCACTTACGGCGCAGACACGGCTCGCTGGTTCGTGCTGTCGGATTCACCGCCGGACCGGGACGTCATCTGGACCGATGCCGGGGTGCAGGGCGCCCATCGTTTCGTCCAACGCCTGTGGCGTCTGGTGCACCGCGTGGCGGAAGGCGCTGATCGCGAAGGCCAGGACAATGGATCGCTTGCACTTCGCAAGATCACACACAAGACGCTTTCCAATGTGGACACGATGATCCCGGCGCTCCGCAACAACGCGGCCGTGGCGCAAATCTATACGCTCGTGAATGCGCTGGAAAAAGGCGTCGATGATAACAGCGTTTCTAGCGCCGCAATGCGCGAAGGTATCACCATCACGCTGCAGATGATCGCACCCATGATGCCTCATCTGGCGGAAGAATGCTGGGTTGCTCTTGGTTGTGAGGGCATGGTGGGGGACACGCCCTGGCCGGACTTCGACCCCGATCTTCTCGCCG
>JBCCRF010000120.1:0-8015 GCA_039208305.1 Pseudomonadota bacterium | reverse complement strand
GGCCTCGAGTTGGGGGATTTTTCGCTAGGCGACCCGGAATATCCCGACCGTTCCACCACGCTGATCATGCAAGTGGAAACTCTCGAAGACGCCTCAGGGTGGGCCCTGACCGGCCCAGGCATCGAAACCCATCATTCGCTATCAGTCTCAACGATGCCGGAAAATTTCATCGATCAATGGCAGCACAATCGCGCCGTCTTTCCTCTTGGCATTGACGTGATCCTATGCGCGCCGACAAATGTCGTTTGCCTGCCGCGAACGGTTCAGATCACGGAGGCTGCATAATGTATGTCGCAGTGAAGGGTGGCGAACGCGCCATCGAAAACGCTCATCGTCTGTCCGCAGACAGACGGCGCGGGGATCGTTCCGTGCCGGCGCTGACGCTGGCGCAGATCGCGCAGCAACTGTCATTCGCCGTTGACCGTGTGATGAGTGAGGGATCGTTGTTCGACGCGGAGCTCGCTGCTCTTGCGGTGAAGCAAGCGGCAGGTGATCTCATCGAGGCGATTTTCCTCATTCGCGCCTATCGCACCACATTGCCGCGCTTTGGGGCGACGCGAGCCATCGAGACCGGGGAAATGCTGGTGCAACGCCGCATCTCTGCGACTTACAAGGACATGCCGGGTGGGCAGGTGCTTGGGCCGACATTCGACTACTCCCACCGCCTGCTGGACTTCATGCTGGCCGCCGAAGGCGAAGTGCCATCGCCGCAACGTCTCGCAGAGGTACCGAAGGGACCGACACCCGGTATCGCCGCCATCCTTGATCGGGAAGGTTTGATCGAACCTCACGATTCCTTTGACGATGATGACCCGGTGGAAGACCTGACCCGCGAGCCGCTCGAATTTCCAGCCGGTCGCGCGCTGCGGCTGCAAAATCTCGCTCGTGGCGATGAAGGCTTTCTGCTCAGCCTCGGCTATTCGACACAGCGCGGTTACGCCCGGGGACACGCTTTCGCCGGTGAAATCCGCATGGGCGAGGTGGAGCTTGATTTTTTCGCGGAGGAGTTGGGCTTCGACGTACCGCTCGGACGGGTGAAGGTGACCGAATGCCAGATGGTCACGCAGTTCAAGGGCTCGGCCAAGGTGCCACCGCAGTTCACCCGCGGTTATGGCCTGACCTTCGGACAGAACGAGCGCAAGGCCATGTCCATGGCGCTGGTGGATCGGGCGTTGCGCTGGGAGGAATTGGGTGAAGAACTCATGGCCCCTGCTCAAGACCATGAGTTCGTGATGTCCCATTCCGATAACATCCAGGCCACGGGTTTCGTGGAGCATCTGAAACTGCCCCACTACGTGGACTTTCAGGCCGAACTTGATCTGGTGCGGCGTATGCGGGCCGAGGCTTTGGCCCATCAAGACGAAGACGCTTTTCAGGAGGCAGCGGAATGACCGACCGAGCCATTATCTTCGACGTCGGCAGGGTGTTGCTGCACTGGGACGTCCACGAACTTTACGACCCGATGCTGGGCAGCCGCGAGGCGACGGAGGCGTTTCTTACCGAGACCTCACTACTGGAATGGAACGTGCGCTTCGATGCGGGGCTGCCTTTTGAAGAAGGGATCGCACAGCTGGTGGAGCGGCACCCGGAACACGCTCCCGCGCTTCGGGCGTTCCATGAGCGTTGGATAGAGACCGTGCCCCACGCCATCCACGGCACGGTCGATATCGTCATGCGCCTGAAACAGGCCGGCGTCCCACTTTATGCGATCAGCAATTTCGCCGCCGACAAGTGGCAATTGGCGAAGGAGAAATACGTTTTCCTTGCTACATCTTTCATCGACGTTGCCGTGTCCGGTCAGGAAGGTGTCGTCAAACCCGAGGCGGAAATCTTCCAGCGCCTGTTGGATCGCAACGGTCTGACTGCAGATCGGTGCATCTTTATCGATGACTCTGCCGCGAACATCGCCGCTGCGTCGGCGCTGGGATTTGATGCTCTTCATTTTTCGACGCCGGAGGCGCTGGCAATGGACCTGCAAGAGCGTGGCATTCTCGTTTCGGAGGATGCGGCGTGAGCGACTACAATTTCGCCTATCTGGACGAACAGACCAAGCGGATGATCCGCCGCGCGATCCTGAAGGCGATCGCGATCCCTGGCTATCAGGTACCCTTCGCTTCCCGCGAAATGCCGATGCCCTATGGCTGGGGGACCGGTGGTGTGCAGGTGACGGCTTCGATTATCGGTGCAGATGATGTGTTGAAGATGATCGATCAGGGGTCGGACGACACGACCAATGCGGTCGCGCTGCGCGGCTTCTTTGAAAAGACTGCCGGCGTCGCCACCACGACTGACACAACGAAAGCGACGATCATTCAAACGCGCCACCGTATCCCGGAAGCCGATCTCACCAAGGATCAGGTCCTGGTGTATCAAGTGCCGATTCCGGAGCCGCTGCGCTTTCTGGAACCGCGGGAAACCGAGACCCGCAAGATGCACGAGCTGGAAGAGTACGGCCTCATGCATGTGAAGCTGTATGAGGATATCGCCACCCACGGCCATATCGCCACCACCTACGCCTATCCGGTGAAGGTTATGGGCCGCTACGTCATGGATCCATCCCCGACGCCGAAATTCGACAATCCCAAGATGGACAGGATGGCCGCACTACAGCTCTACGGTGCGGGCCGCGAGAAGCGAATTTATGCGATCCCGCCCTACACCGATGTCGTCAGTCTCGATTTCGAAGACCATCCGTTCGACGTGCAGGACTGGGGTGACACGGCCTGTGCGCTGTGCGGCGCGCGTCACGTCTACTTCGACGAAGTCATTACGGATGACCACGGCGGCAAAATGTTCGTCTGTTCCGACAGCGACTTCTGTGAGAAGCGCCGCGAAGCGGGACACACTGGAGAACAACCGACGTTAAGCGAGGCTGCGGAATGAACAGCGGCATCCGATTAGCGCAGGAAGACGATCTCGACGCGATCCTGAAACTATACGCGCAGGACGATTTCAACGGTGATGCGGTGTCCATCGCGCAGGCACAGGCGATCTATCGGCGCAATTTCACCTCGCCAGGCTATTCGCTCTGGGTCGCGGAGGCCGATGGAAAGGTCGTTGCCACCGCCTGCCTGCTCATCATGCAGAACATCGCAGCAATGGGGCGCCCGTCAGCCATTCTGGAAAGCGTCGTGGTGGACGCAGCAGCCCGTGCCGGCGGTGTGGGCAGTCGGCTTTTGAGCCACCTTTGCGAGGAAGCGCGCCGCGCGGACGCCTACAAGATCTGCCTCTACACCAGTACCACGGCCAACTACGTGCATCGCTTTTACGAGGCGCTCGGATTCGAGCGGCACGGTATCAGCTATCGCCTGGACATGAATGAAAGGATGGCGGCATGAGCGACGATGGCCCACTTCTCAGCGTCACCGACCTGTCGAAATATTACGGCCAACACGCCGGTTGTCTCGATGTCTCCTTCGATCTTTACCCCGGGGAGGTGTTGGCGATCGTCGGCGAATCGGGGTCCGGCAAGACGACACTGCTGAATTGCATCTCAACGCAGCTCGAGCCGACATCGGGCACCGTCGAATACTCTATGCGCGACGGGCGAATGGCGAATCTCTTCACCATGGGCGAGGCCGAGCGGCGCTTTTTGATGCGCACCGATTGGGGCTTCGTGCACCAGCATCCCGCAGACGGGTTGCGCATGGGCGTTTCTGCCGGTGCCAATGTGGGCGAACGGCTGATGGCGGTCGGCGAGCGCCACTATGGCAACATCCGCTCACAGGCGAGCGATTGGCTGGAGCGTGTCGAGATCGCCGTCGGTCGGATCGACGACAAGCCGACACAGTTCTCTGGCGGTATGCGCCAGCGGCTGCAGATCGCACGCAACCTCGTCACCTCGCCACGGCTCGTTTTCATGGACGAACCGACGGGCGGGCTGGACGTGTCCGTGCAGGCACGCCTCCTCGATTTGGTCCGCGGGCTCGTCGCTGATCTCGGACTGTCGATCATCGTCGTCACCCATGATCTTGCGGTCGCGCGGCTGTTGTCCCACCGCATGATGGTGATGAAATCGGGCCGCGTGATCGAGACGGGCCTGACCGATCAGGTGCTGGACGATCCGCGAGAGCCCTACACGCAACTTCTCGTTTCCTCGATCCTGCAGGTGTGACCATGGCGTCTTCCAACACGAATGATGGTCTAATGCTGTCTCTGGAGACTGTCTCCAAGAGCTTCACCATGCATCTGCGCGGTGGGATCGAGCTTCCTGTCTTCCAGAATGTGAGCTTTGATATTCACAAGGGCGAATGCGCCGTGCTCTCCGGACCGTCGGGTATCGGCAAGAGTTCGATCCTAAAAATGATCTACGGAAATTACCGCGTGGAGACCGGAGAAGTCCGTCTTCGGACAGATGACGATTGGATCGATCTCGCCGCCGCCGACCCGCGCACCGTCATCGCCATCCGACAACAGACGTTGGGTTATATCAGCCAGTTTCTTCGGGTCATCCCGCGTGTGGGTGCACGACAGATCGTGGCAGAAGCGGCGATCGCGCAGGGACGGGATACAGATGAGGCCATGGCGGATGCCGAAGCTATGCTGGACCGGCTCAATCTGCCGCGTAAGCTTTGGGAGTTGCCACCGGCAACATTCTCCGGCGGAGAACAGCAGCGTGTGAACATAGCGCGCGGCTTCATCGCCCACTACCCGGTGTTGCTGCTCGATGAACCCACGGCCTCCCTCGATGCTGCCAACGCCTCCGTCGTCGGCGATCTGGTGGAAGAAAAGAAAGCTGCGGGCGTTGCGATGCTCGGCATATTTCACGATCCTGACATGAGAAAACGGGTCGGCGACAGGCTAATCGACGTGTCGCAATTCGCGGTCACCTCAACCGACGATCAGGCAGCATGAAACCTCTTGGCCTTGAGCCGCTGATCGCGGCGACGGTAAGGGCGGAGCAATCCATATTCGGTATCTATACCGAAGTCGCCGACCACACGCGCATCAGCCACAGCCATCTTGGCGATTATTCCTACGCGATGGAGCATTGCGACATCTTCAATGCGGAGATCGGCAAGTTCTCCAACATCGCCTCTTTTGTGCGCATCAACGCCACGAACCATCCGATGCAGCGGTCGACGCAACACCATTTTACCTACCGTTCAGCTGACTATTGGCCGGACAGCGAGCGCGATGAGGCATTCTTTCAACGCCGCCACGATGCCCGTGTGACAATCGGCCACGACACCTGGCTAGGACACGGCAGCACGATCTTGCCCGGCGTCACCGTCGGGATCGGATCGGTAATCGGCGCCGGCGCGGTGGTGACCGCCGATGTTGCGCCGTACACCATCGTCGGCGGCGTTCCCGCAAAGCCAATCAAACGGCGCTTTTCAAAGGAAATCCAAGATCGCCTCGTCAAACTCGCCTGGTGGGATTGGGATCACGATCGGTTGGGCAAGGCGCTGGACGATTTCCGCGCGTTGGAGGTTGAAGCTTTTCTCGACCGCTATGAACGCTGACTTATCCACTGTCACAAAACTGAAGCGAAACTGACACGTATCCATCGCATCACACCTTCAGGGACGTCCTCACGAAAGGTGATACGCGATGCTGCACTTCAAAAATGTGACCCGCCGGTTCGGCGATAACACTGCGGTCGACTCGGTCGATCTGGAAATTCCGTCGGGCCAGATGGTCGGCATCATCGGTTCGTCCGGTGCCGGTAAATCCACATTGCTGCGGATGACCAACCGCCTGATCGGAACGAGCGACGGGTCCATTCACCATGACGGTGTGGAAGTGTCTGCGCTGACCGGTGCGGATCTGCGCCGCTGGCACCGCGATTGCGCGATGATCTTTCAGCAGTTCAATCTCGTGCCGCGGCTCGACGTGCTGACCAACGTCCTACTGGGTCGTTTGAACCATCGCTCTTCGCTGAAAAGCCTTCTCGGAGTTTACACCGATGAGGAGCGCGCCATGGCGTTGAAGGCGCTGGAGCGTCTCGACATCGTTCAGACCGCTTTGCAGCAGGCTGGCACCCTATCGGGCGGACAACAGCAGCGCGTCGCAATTGCTCGCGCGTTGATGCAGAGCCCGAAGATGATCCTCGCTGACGAGCCCATCGCCTCCCTCGACCCACGCAACGCGCAGGTTGTTATGGAGAGCCTGCGTGACATCAATCGCAGAGAAGGCATCACCGTCATTACCAACCTCCACACGCTCGATACTGCCCGCGCGTTCTGCGAACGCATCATTGGCATGTCGAAAGGCAAGGTCGTTTTCGACGGAACGCCTGATGATCTGACGATGGAAGCGGCCCAAGCCATCTACGGTGTCGAAGGCATGAAGGACGCCTTCTCCGAAGCCGTCACATCCACGTCTCTTGCGACGAAAACGAACGGCGCTTCCAAGCCCAAGCGCGCTACTAAGCACGCACGCAAAGTTCCACCGCCCGCTTCGCAGCCTCTTGCCGATATCCCGGCGGGCGGCATGCCGAACTAGCGAAGGCCCCACCAATTGCGCGGGCCGGGTGATCCGGTCCGGGTCAATATCACACTCATTATGGACCCTAGGAGTTCCTCTATGTTGAAGAAACTACTGTTTGCCACCACCGCCGTTGCAGCCATCGTTGCCGGCCCCGTCGCACCCGCTTCCGCCCAGGACGTGTTCCGCGTCGGCATTCTGGGCGGTGAAAACGAAGCCGACCGCCTGCGCAACAACCAGTGCCTGATCGATCTTCTGCCAGCCGCTATCGGCGTGAATGAAGTGAAACTCTTTCCCGCAGCCGATTACGACGGCGTGATCCAGGGTCTGCTTGGCGGCACGCTCGACTACGCCGAGCTCGGCGCATCCGGCTACGCCAAGGTTTACCTGACCGACCCAAAGGCCGTCGATCCGGTGCTGACGACGCAGCAGGTCGATGGTGCCACCGGCTACTACTCCATCATGCTTGCCCGGAAGGATTCCGGCATCAAGACCATCGAAGACATGAAGGGCAAGAAGCTCGGCTTCGCTGACCCGGACTCCACCTCCGGTTACCTTGTGCCTTCCGTGGCACTGCCCGCTCAACTCGGCATGCCGATGGAGGAATATTTCTCCGAAACCGGCTTCGGCGGCGGTCACGAGAACGGCGTGCTGGAAATGCTGAAAGGTAATTTCGATGGTCAGGTCACCTGGTCTTCCGGTGTCGGTGAATTCGAAGACGGCTACACCTCCGGCAACATCCGCAAGATGGTAGACAAAGGCCTGCTGGACATGAACGACGTCAACGAAGTGTGGCGTTCCCCGCTGATCCCGAACGGCCCGATCGTCGTCTCCAACAAGCTGGATAACGGCATCCGTGCCAAGTTCATCTCCTTCATGAAAGCGCTGCCAAAGAGCAATCCGGACTGCTTCCAGGCGATCCAAGGCGGCGTGTACAGCGACTATGTGGATGTAGATCACAGCTTCTACGCAACCATCGTGGCGGCTCGCAAAGCCAAGATCGGTTCCTAGTCGACCGACTGACAACGACCGCCCGGTTCTCACCGGGCGGTCACCCTCTTTTTTCCTCCCATTCCAGCCTTCGGGCGCCGTGACCAATGCTGTCTCAGCGCGCGTTGCCCATGATCGGTTGCTGCCGTGACGCT
Organism: Pseudomonadota bacterium; assembly: GCA_039208305.1. Lineage (GTDB taxonomy): Bacteria > Pseudomonadota > Alphaproteobacteria > Rhizobiales > Rhizobiaceae > Pseudahrensia. The sequence goes on along the minus strand of JBCCRF010000120.1, from coordinate 441 downwards.
TCAATCCACTTTCGACGAGCGGTCCGCATCCGGCGGAAACAAGCCTGACACATCATTGTCCGCAGGCGCGGCCACGGTCGAGCGCCACTGGCAAGAGATGCGCTCCCGCAAGCGCCTCTACACCTGGGGCGGTATCGGCGGGATTTTCATTGCTCTCATCGCATCGCTCTGGTTCGCCAACGAGACGAATTCTGGCAAATTCATCGAGCGACTGCCCTACCTCTTCGATTTTCTCGGCGATCTGGTTCCCCGCGATTGGGTCGAGCCGTTTCGCGCGTTGTTCGACCTGCAAAGCCCGTATGACGACGGCAGCCTGAAATACAATTATCCGGCCGAACGGGTCTATTTCACCGAGACGCTCTACGTTCCCGAATATTTCTACAAGATGGCCGAGACGCTGAATATCGCGCTGCTCTCGACGCTGATCGGCTTCACTTTCGG
>JBCCRF010000119.1:0-8215 GCA_039208305.1 Pseudomonadota bacterium | reverse complement strand
GGCGAGCAGCGCAAACACGTCATGGCCTACATGAAAGACTTTCTGTTTCTGCCGGAACAGGCGGGGACAGCGGTCTCGAAATTGTCGGGCGGTGAGCGCGGGCGGCTAATGCTGGCCATGCGGCTGCGCCATCCGTCCAATTTGCTCGTGCTCGACGAACCGACGAATGATCTCGATCTTGAAACGCTCGACCTGCTGCAGGAGATGATCGCCGACTACGCAGGAACGGTTCTGGTGGTCAGCCATGACCGTGATTTTCTCGACCGCGTCTGCACCTCCGTGATTGTGCCGGAGGGCAACGGTAAGTGGCAGGAATATGCAGGCGGCTACAGCGATATGGTGAGCCAGCGCGGATCAGCCGATTTTTCAATCAAGCAAAACGAAGCGGCCAAGCCGAGCTCCGCATTTGAACCTGTCAAACAGTCTGTCGCTTCGCCCAAACAGTCTGCCAAGATGAGTTTTAAGGACAAGCACGCGCTGGAGACGCTGCCCGCAGACATTGAAGAGCTGGAAGGGAACATCGCCAAAGTGAACAAGGCGCTCGCGGAACCCGGCCTCTTCGAGCGCGATGCAAAGCGGTTCAACGGATTGGTAAAATTGTTGGAGAAAACGCAGGCTGAATTGACCGCAGCCGAGGAACGGTGGTTCGAGCTGGAAGCCTTGCGCGAGGAGTTGGAAGGCTAGGTCACGACCCTAGACCTTCTCCACCATGGCGTTTCGAACTGGGCTAAAGCTCTTGCGGTGGATTGGGCAAGGGCCAAACCGCATCAGCGCATCACGATGCGCCGCTGTTGGATATCCCTTGTGACCGGCAAAACCGTAGTTCGGCCAGAAGGAATCGGCGCTGACCATGATTCGGTCGCGGATCACTTTTGCAACGATTGAGGCGGCGGCGATGGACAGAGAACGCGCATCGCCCTTGACGATAGCCTCAGCCGGGCAAGGCATATCGCGTGGCAGCGCATTACCGTCGATAAGCGAATGTCCTGGGCATTCAGGTAAAGCGGATACCGCCTGTGACATCGCATGGAGGCTCGCAGCGCGGATGTTCATCGCGTCAATGCGATCGGCTGCTATGCTGCAGAAGGCGACATGAGACGACGCCAAGATGGCATCGAAAAGCTCGCTTCGGGTCTTCTCGGTCAGCGCTTTCGAGTCATTGAGACCATTCGGGATGGATTGAGGATCGAGAACAACTGCTGCTGCTACCACCGGTCCTGCTAGCGGGCCACGCCCTGCCTCATCGACACCACATATGGATGTGCACCCGCCCGATAGGGCGAGAGTTTCCAGAGTGAAATCGGGCTTTAGAGCGGCCATGCCTCGCCTTGCCTGCCGCATTGCCCGCGGTCAAATCCGGAGCCGCCCGCCGAGGGTTTCAATTCGGCAGACGGCTCCGAAGGCCACCGGTCACGAGGCTGATGGACCGGTGAGTCATCGACCGTCCCGGAGGCGCGGGATCAAGCCCGAAGGGGAAGGGGCCGCTGCCAGCAGATCAGAGCTCGCAGTATCGGTCGATTGGGTTGCCGACAGCGTGTCAGAAAAGACTGAGCTGCTGACCGGCAAGGACGGGCGGCCTGAAATGATCCGTGCGCATCTCCATGGAGCGCAACGGCGACAGGCCAAGTTTCTTGGTGGCGATCTCGAAGCGACGACCCAACTGCCAGGCATAGGGACCGACCCCCTTCATCCGGGTGCCGAACTCGGCATCATAGTCCTTCCCGCTACGCATGTTCTGCATCAGCGAAATAACGTGCGCGGCACGGTCGGGATAATGCTGCTGCACCCAGTCGCGGAACAGTGGTGCAACTTCGTGTGGCAGACGAAGGACTGTATAAGTTGCCTCCTTCACGCCCGCCGCCTTGCCCGCATCAAGAATGCGCTCCATCTCGTGGTCGTTCAGCGACGGGACGATGGGCGCTACGCTGATCGAGGTCGGAATACCGGCCTCGTGCAGCTTCTTGAGCGCGTCCAGTCGCAGGCCGGGTGTTGCCGCTCGCGGTTCCATCGCACGCGCTAGCTTGCGGTCCAGCGTGGTGACGGACAGCGCGACCTTGGCCAGTCCCTTTTTCGCCATGCGGGCCAGAATATCGATATCTCGCAAAACCAACGCAGACTTCGTCACGATGCCGACGGGATGGTTCGTCTCCTCCAGTACCTGCAACAAGTCCCGGGTGACGCGCCATTGCTTTTCGATGGGCTGATAGGGATCGGTGTTCGTGCCGAGCGCCATGGGCTTGCAGACGTAACTCTCAGACGCCAACTCCTTGCGCAGCAGTTTTGCAGCGTTAGGCTTGGCGAAGAGTTTGCTTTCGAAATCCAGCCCGGCGGACAATCCCATGTAAGAATGTGTCGGCCGCGCGTAGCAATAGATGCAGCCGTGCTCGCAACCACGATAGGGGTTCATCGACTGCTCGAAGGGAATATCCGGCGAGTCGTTTGTGCTGATGATCTTGCGCGCCGCTTCCGCCGTCACATCGGTCTTGAAAGGTGGCAACTCGTCAAGCGTTTGCCAACCATCATCGAAGGCTTCGCGGGATGTCGGTTCGAAGCGGCCTGCCATGTTGAGACCGGCCCCGCGACCACGCCGCCGCTGGTCGGCGATGCGATGCGTTGCACCGCCGCTCAGCGCAACGGCAGCCGCCTGCGCGGATATATCGGAAACCTGTTCTGCACGCGTACCCATACCACCGCTCCTGTTCTGAAGGATGCTTCGGACCGCGAAACGCACCGCGTTTCACGCATAAATTCCTAGAGTGGAAAGGAGAACATTACAAGAACAAAATGCGCGAGAGCGATTTATTTCCCACCGCGCCTCAGATGCTCATCCAGCCGCGGCATGATTTCCACGAAATTGCAGGGCCGGTGGCGATAGTCCAGTTGCGCGCTCAGAATGCCGTCCCACGCATCGCGGCAGGCACCAGGGGAGCCGGGCAGGCAGAAGATGAAGGTTGCACCCGCAACACCTGCGGTCGCCCGCGACTGGATGGTGGACGTGCCGATCTTCCCGTGGCTGAGCATGTGGAATGCGATCGAAAACCCGTCCATCCGTTTTTCGAACATGGGCTCAAGCGCATCCGGCGTCACGTCGCGACCGGTAAAGCCGGTGCCGCCGGTGGTGATGACCACGTCAATCTTGGCATCGTCGATCCATTCCTGAACGCGGTGTTGAATGGCTTCGATATCGTCTGTCACGATGGCCCGGTCAGCGAGGCGGTGACCAGCGTCCTGAAGGCGGCTCACCAGCGTCGAACCGGATTTGTCCTCATCAAGGCTGCGGGTGTCCGACACCGTCAGAATTGCGATGGAGACGGGAATGAAGTCTTTGCTCATATCGAGACGGCTCATCGTTCCGACCCTTCTACTCGCGCTGCCGCAACCCACCAGCCGGGATAGGCCGTGCGCATCTGTGCTGCAGCACGGGCGGCGCATCCCTCGCTGTCATAGAGCGCGAAACAGGTCGCGCCGGAGCCGGACATACGCGCCAGCCGTACCCGTGATGTGCCCCACAAAGCATCAAGACATTGCGCGATTTCCGGAGCAGAGGAGAAGGCCGGCGCTTCAAGATCGTTGCGCTGGTCGGTCAGCCACATCAGCCAGTCGTCCGCGGCATGGTCGAGCACGTCCAGCGGTGCATGATCCTTTCGGTCGAGATGCCGAAACACCTCTGGTGTAGAAACCGCGATGCCAGGATTGGCGAGCACGATATCAAAACCGGGCAGGGCGATTGGCTCGAGAAGCTCACCCACACCTCGCGCGCGGAGAGGCTTGCTCATCAGGCACATGGGCACATCGGCGCCGAGACGCTCGGCGATAGAAGTCAGATCGATATCGACGTTCCACAGACGCGTCAGCCCGCGCAGCGTTGAAGCAGCGTCAGCCGAGCCACCGCCGATGCCGGATGAGACCGGCAAATTCTTTTCCAGATGAATAGCCGCACCGGTGAATATATTGGCAGCGTCACGCAGCGCAGACGCAGCTTTCATGACGAGGTTATCGTCATCTGCATTCAGCCCATCGCCGAATGGGCCACCAATCGTCAGGCTCAACTCCTCCGCCGCCTCAAACGTGAGCCGGTCGCCAATGTCGGCGAAGCCCACCAGTGTGTCGAGAAGATGGTAGCCGTCATCGCGCTGGCCCGTAACATGCAGCGCAAGATTGATCTTGGCCGGTGCGAATTCGGTGATGGTCGTTTCGCTCATCTGTAAAGTGGCGGAGCGACCGCTCTAGCCGTCCTTTTCCTTCTTCTCCTGCTCCTCGGTGAGCTTCTCCGCTTTCTCGCGTTCCAGCACCTTGTCGAGACCGACTTTCAGCTTCTCGCGAATGCGGACATCAGTGCCGTCCGGCGGGTCTTGCGCGAGCGCGTGCTGCCACTGGAAAGTGGCTTCCAACTTGCGCTTAGCCAGCCAGTAGGCGTCCCCCAAATGATCATTGATGGTTGGATCACCAGGACGCAGTTCTACCGCGCGCTCCAACTCCTTCACCGCTTCAGGAATACGGCCAAGGCGATAATAAGCCCAACCGAGACTATCGACCATGTAACCATCGTTGGGTCGCAGGCTCACCGCCTTGCGGATCATGTCCAGACCGTCCTGCAGGTTCATGTTCATGTCGATCCAGCTGTAACCGAGATAGTTCAGCACGCTCGGTTGATCGGGCTCCAGTTCCAGCGCGCGTTTGAAGGCGGCTTCCGCCAGCGGCCATTGTTTGGTGCGTTCGTAGGCGATGCCAAGGCGGTAGTAGAGGTTCCAATGTACCCGCTCGGCTTGGTCGAGATTGTCGATGAAGGTTTTGTAGATCTCGATCGCTTCATCATATTTCTCGTGCCGAGCCATCACTGCGCCGTAGGAGAGGTGTGTGACCAGATCGTCCGGTCCACTTTCCACCAGCGCATCAAGTTCCTTGCGGGCTTCCTCTTCCTGCTCCAGCTCATCGAGGTTTAGGGCATATTCCAGTCGCGCGATGCGATAATTGTAGGAACTGGGCTCGATAGCGGAGAACAGCGCGTTCGCCTCGCGAAGCCGCCCCTGCTTGTCCAGCAGTTCAGCCAGCTTGAGCGCAATATCGTCATTGTCGCCGGACAGCACCCGGGCGAGTTGCAGATAGATCAGCGCAAATTGCTCCCCACCTTCGCGGTCCACCGCCATTCCAAGATTGAGAAACACCTCGCCTGCACCGCGTTGCGCGCTTTTGATGTCAGACCAGAGCGGCTGCCCGTCGGTCAAAGCCTGCAACATGGACGTGTAAAGCGGGTCCTGCGGATAGTCGCGCAGCGCTGCCGACAGAATGGCGCGAGCAGCGTTTTCGTTGTTGTTGCGGGCGTGGACCTGCGCCAGGGCCGCGGTTGAGCGCTTGTGCGTCCGGCGTGCAAACTGGCGCCCGGCGGGATTGGCCGTCGCCTTTTCCAACCGACCCACGGCAGCCGGAATATCACCTTCGGCCATAGCAATCAGCCCGCCGTGATACTCCACGAAAAAGTTAAACCAGCCTGGCCCAGACAGACCGTCCACCTGTTCCAGCGCCTTTTCGGTGTTGCCACGACCGAATTCGATCCAGCCTTTCGACAGCCCCGCGATCAGCCTGTCCACCGGACTGCGCCACTCGTTATCGAGAAACCGGTCAGCCTGAGCCCAACTCTTTTTGCGCACCGCATCAACGGACAGGATCAGCCGCACGATTTCCGGTGCCTCACCGGCTTTGGAAATTTCCTGGCCGAGCTCCACCCCTTCCGCGAAATCGCCATTGGCGACGAAATTCAAAAAGCCCTGCAACTTTAGATTTGTGTTGTCAGGATCAAGGGCTATGGCCTTGCGGTAGAACTCCACGGCGGCTGCCGTATCGCGGTCCGTCGTGGCGATGCGGGCAGCGAGATAATTGCCCGCCAACGAACGTCCTGCTTCAATCGGTTCCGGCTCGGCGGTCTCGGCAAGGGCGGGTGCAGCCATGCCGATGGCGGATGCGAAAACCAGCGCGGCGATCCGCGAATGCGAAGAAGAAAATCTCATCGGGTGTCGTCTTTCAAACCGGGCCTGATGCGAAGCGCTTTTGGAGCGCAACCATGGCTGTTTTGCGATGTCCGGTCCAGCGTGCTTGCAGAAGGTTGAAGGGTGGTTGATCGTCACGCTCCTGACAGGATGCTGTCAGGAGGGGTGTGTCACAAATCCGATATCGCCAATCTCGACAAGGACCACCACAATGACCGACCGACCCACCAACACCTGCGTCTGGTTTGAAATCCCCTGCACCGATCTCGCCATCTCCCGGAGCTTCTACGAAACCGTGCTGAAGCGCACGATGACGCCAACCCGATAGTTGCCTTCACGTCGATGGATGATGAAGGCGTGTCCGGCCACCTTTATCCTGGCACGCCTGCCAAGGGCAGCGGCAACACCATTCACCTGGCATCGCCCGACAAGCTGGAAGATGCCGTGGCCCGCGTGCCTGGCGCGGGCGGCAAGGTGGTGTCCGACATCATCCCGATTCCCGTAGGGCGCTTCGTGTATGTCGAAGATCCCGATGGTAATTCCATCGGCCTGTTTGGAGACTAATCGCCATGCGTCGCGCCGACCGCCAGTTTCAGATCGTGCAACATCAGCGCGGCGGTCGGCTCGTCACCGCTGCGAAACTTGCGGAGCGGCTGGAAGTATCAGAACGCACCATCTATCGCGATGTGCTGGATCTTCAGACGAACGGCGTGCCCATCAATGGGGAACGTGGCGTCGGCTACATCATGCGCAGTGGCTTCGACATGCCGCCGCTGATGTTCACCAAAGCTGAACTCGTGGCGCTGACGGCCGGTGCTCGCTTCGTGAAAGCGTGGGGCGGGACCGACATGGCCGCAGCGGCACAGGAAGCCTTGGTGAAAATCGAAGCCGTCGTCCCGCCAGACCAGATGGACCGCCTTGGGCGCGTCGAGATTCGCGCGCCCGGCTATCATCTGCGCGATGAACATCGCGCCCTGCTGGATCGCGCCGAGGCTGCGATCGAAGCGCGGGAGAAGCTCAGCCTCGCCTATGCAGACGCCAAAGGTGCCACCACAACTCGCATCATTCGGCCGCTGGCGCTGTGGTACTGGGGCAAGACGTGGACGCTGGTGAGCTGGTGCGAGTTGCGCGAGGACTTTCGCCTGTTTCGCGTGGACCGCATCGCGGACCTGACGGAGACCGGCGAACGCTTCCCGAACGAGAAAGGTAAGTCGCTCACAGACCTTTATGCCGACATGGAGCGTTCTGGCTATCCGGTGGATACTTTGCGGATTTAACCGCGCAACTCGAACGCCAGCATCATCAGAAGCGCCGCCGCGATCCATGATGCTGCAACGCGAAAGCCGATGGCGATGATGGGGTTCTCGAACCGATTCATCGTTAGCCGCACCAGATTGGCGCAGGCGACGAACACAACGATGGCCAGCACCACGATGCCAGCATGGATGAAGAAGGGCAGTTCGAACAGCCCGTGACCCTCCAACGCGACAGCGGTGGTTAGTACACCTGTGGCGAAGGCGACGGCAAAACTTTCAATGGCGACGTGCTTGTTCAGCACTGCTGCCAGCGTTGCGACGATCATGCCCAGCACCACACAGACCAGCGCCACCGAAGGTCCGACAACGCTCGCCAGCGGAATGCCCAGCAGTATGCCCACTGCGAAGAAGGGAAAGCTGCGCGCCATCCCGTCCTTGTCCCATAGGCCCACCAGTAAGCCCGCCGCCAGCAACGGTAGCAACGTTGCAGGATAGGCGAGGATGACCCCGCCGCCTTCCTGAAATTGCTCGTAGAAATCCGACCCAGACTTGAAGGCATGCGCCCAGGCCGAAGTGGTTTCTAAAAGAAACGGCACCGCGAGACACGGTGCCGCCCAGCGTTTGATGGTCATTGGCCGATCAGGCGATGCCGAACAGGTAGGCTGCGCCTACCGCCGCGATCAGAGCGCCAACGGCCCGCACAGCTACTTTACCGATCTCAGAGCCTACCAAGGCCCCAAAGGCGATGCCGACCATATGCAGTAAACCCGTGCCGATCACGAAGCCGATAGCGTAACCAGTCGCGTCGAACTCGGTGGGGAACTCCGTGCCATGGGCGTGGCCGTGGAAGATCGCAAAAATGCCCACGATCACCGCCGCCACCCAGAGCGGCGCTTTCATGGCGAAGGCGATCAACAGGCCCAGCACGACGCCAGAGAGCGCAATGCCCGCTTCGACATAGGGCAGGGGCATGCC
>JBCCRF010000118.1:0-8224 GCA_039208305.1 Pseudomonadota bacterium | reverse complement strand
GAGGCACGCTTCTGCCAGATAAGGTGTACGGCGGCGTTGCAACACGCGGATGCGGTCGAAACCAGCATCGGCCAGAATGTCAGGGATCTGCTGTGGGTCGATGGCTGCCCGGCATGTGCCGACCCGCTGCTGACCGCGAAGCCGTCCGAAACGACCGATGTTCACTTCTATGCGGTCATTTCCACGACAGGCAAGCGCCGTGTAGGGGGGCCTGCGCGTTTGCGTAACCTCGATGCGGTCATAACCGTTACGTTCGAGAAGTTGGACGATGCGGTTTGGATCGAATTGCTGTTCGCACGGGCCGATACGGCGTTCCGATCGAACCTCGGCCCGACGGTTGAGCGCGAGGCGCACGCGGTTATTGCCTTTGCAAGCCTCCGCAACGATGCGGGGCAGCTGATCGTCTGTAATGACTATACGGCGATAGCCTTGCTGCTGTAGCTGGCGCCGCACGCGAACGATAATGTTCTGCTCAGGCTGCGGTCTGGCGACCGGCTGAGGATCGAGGTCGCATTCTCCAAGTGACCTCGTGTCGGTTATCCGACCCAAAATTGAGATCTTCACCAAAAATTTCTCGTTCCCGCGACACGCGTGTGTGCGGATTGAAGTGAAGCCTCGCGTGACGACACGGCCCTGACGAAAACCATTTTGCTGCAGGATGCGCAGCACTGTTGCGTCGTCATTCGAAATGGTCACGCTTTGGGCCGATGCGTATTGGGGTAGAGCGGCCGCGCCCATCGCCAACGCTGCTGCAAGAAATGCCGTCTTCCATATCTTCATGGGTTTCCTCCCGATCACCACGAATCCTCATTCGAGTGTGCGGTGAGCCGGACGGTTGCGCAACACAGTCGCCGAAGTGTCCGCTTAGGTGCGGGGAAGACCGATGCGGTAAACGCCCCTGAAATTCTCCGGATCGACCGTTTTTCCCTTTCGCATGATCTCGATCTCGCCTGCCAGCGCCATCGCTACCGCCGCTGCACGGATGGGCTTCATATAGTGCCGCCAGACCTTTTCATCCTTACCACCTATGGCGCGGGCGACTTCGGATGGGCAGAGCGTTTTGGACGGGCCACGCTCATGGGCGATCTCCATGATGCTCTGTCTGATCCGCTCGTGCGGTGGTGCCGGAGGGGCAGCAGCTTTTTCTTGCTCGTCGGTCACATCATGTCCCTTGCTGACAACATGGTAAACGAAACGTTGTGGTAAGCATTTTCGTCCACTCTGCTACCCACATGCCGTTCCGGTGGAACGGGCGAGGGGTGGTGGATGCTCGTTTGGAAACGTAATCGGCTGGTGCTGATGGTGGGTGTGTTTGTGATCGCACTCGCATGCGCTGCTCTGCAAGACCGTGATATTATGCGCGCCGCTCAATCCCAATTGACGGATATGCGCTCCGGTGCCGTCGAACGACCTGCAACCGGCGATTTGATCTTCCTCGCCATCGATAAGGAAAGCGTCGATATGATCGGCCAGTGGCCGTGGCCGCGACGCGTCCACGCGACCATCATCGACAAACTGCTGGAAGCGGGTGCCCGCGATATCGCTTTCGACATCGATTTTTCCGTGCGCTCAAGCCCGGAAGATGACCGACGGCTGGCGGAGGCTCTTGCACGCGCAGATGGCATGGTGGTGCTAGCTGCATTTCAGCAGGCGCAAAGTGTTGCCCCGGGTTCACCCATCGCCACCAATCGACCCATCGATACGCTGCTGCGGCACGCCTGGCCTGCATCCGTAAATGTGCTGGCGGACCGGGCGGGAATCGTGCGTTCGGTGCCGGTTTTGCAGATGGCCGACGGCGACATGCTGCCGAGCCTGCCCGCCTTGCTCGCAGGAGCCGACTTGGAAGAGGGCCCTCCCATATGGATCGACTATTCGATCTCGCCCGCTTCGATGCCCGTCTTCTCCGTCGCGCAACTTCTATCCGGCAACATTCCGGCGACTGCTTTGTTGGACAAGAATGTTCTGGTGGGAGCGTCCGCTGCGGAATTGCGCGATACGCTGGCAACGCCTGTTTACGGTCTGTTGCCGGGCTCGCTGGTGCAGGCTCTTGCGACCGAAACATTGATGCAGGATAGGGCGCTCACATTTGCTTCGCCTGTCTGGGTGTACGGCATCTCTATTCTGCTCTGTGGATTGTTCATTGTTGCGAGCTATCGTCGTTCCACTACGGTTCAGCTGACTTCGACGCTGCTGGCCATGGTCCTGCTGGAAGTGTTCGCCACATGGCTTCAGGCTCGCTCTGCCGTCGTTCTGGTCACGGCACCGGTGCATCTCGCCCTGATCGTCAACGGCGCCTGCTTTATCGCATACACACTCTATCGCAGCCGGATCTTGCTGGCGCGGTCCGGAATCGAGTCCCGCGATCTACGTCAGATTCTACGGCAGGTGGTGACGGATAATTTCGACGCGGTTCTCGTCTGCGACAGCCATGGACGGGTCATCTTCAAGTCCCGCGCGTTGCAGGCGGTGTTCGGTGAAGCGGCCGAGCCAACTGAGGGACGCGGCATGGAGGCCGCAGACATATTGCCTGCGCCGATCGTCAAAGAGATGTTGGCGCTGGTTGCCGAATTGATCGATCCGTCATGCCACAACCCACAGCCGCTGCGCCAAACGCGCATCATCGAGAATGAAGGGACCCAGCGCCATATCGAATACGTCATCACTCCGTCCCAACTCGGGGTGGAAAGTGCCGCAGAAACGCGTCATCGCAATTTATCGCGCCATCTGTTGGACAATGCCTTCGTTTCTATCGTCGCGCGCGACGTGACCGCTGATATCCTTCATCTTGAAGACGTGGAGCGTAATGCCCGGTTTGACCGGCTGACGGGTGCGATGAACCGCTCGTGGTTCGTAGAGACGCTGCAGGGTGCCATGACGGGTGATCGGAAGAGTTCTGTCATTTTGACCTTTACACTGCACGGCATGCGGGCGGTTAACGGCACATTTGGCATGGATTTCGGCGACCGCATTCTTGCCGATATGATGGTTCGGCTGAAGCGTTTCGCACACGAGGATGCCGCGATTGCGCGGCTGGAGGGGGATACGTTCGCGCTTCTGATGGAGACGCCTCAAGATGAGTTGCTCGCCAAGGAACTGGCGCTCGATCTGAAACACATTCTTGAAGAGCCGTACCCAACCGGCAAAACCAAGGCCTTCATCCGCAGCACCATCGTTATGGCGACGTCGTGGCAGGGGCATGAGAGTGCAGAGGATTATGTCCGGGCCGGTGAACTGGCGCTTGCCTTTGCCCACGAGAACCCCGGCAACGCCATAACCGTCTATGCCGAGCAGGTGGGTGCCAAAGTGGAGCGGATGCTGAACATCGAGCGCGCCCTGTGGGACGCGCTGGAAAGTGACGAGTTCCATCTCGTTTATCAGCCCCAGGTGCGCCTTTCGGATGAGCGTGTCATTGGCGCTGAGGCGCTGGTGCGGTGGAACAGCGCAACGCTCGGTCCTGTCTATCCTGACGAATTTATCACAGTTGCGGAGCGGACGGGTTCCATTCAGGCGCTCGGCGCTTTCGTGCTGGAGAACGCCTGTCGTGAGGCCCTGAACTGGCCGCAGGACACGAAGGTTTCTGTCAACGCATCCGCCGCCCAATTGGCTGTCGGTGATTATCCGCGGGTGGTGGAGCGTGTGCTGCAAACCACCGGCTTTCCAGCCGCCCGGCTGACCATTGAACTGACCGAATCCATGTTGATGGCTGACGCCACCGCAGCGCTAGCGCAGATGCGACGGCTGAAGGCTCTCGGTGTGACGATCGCGCTGGATGATTTCGGTACCGGCTATTCATCGCTGCAATATCTGTCGAAATTGCCGGTGGATATCATCAAGATCGATCGTGCTTTCGTGCTCGATCTGGAGCGCAACGAGAAGGCGTGGTCGATTATTGAATCCATGCTGACCCTAGCCAATGGCATGGGGATCGCGACGTGTTGCGAAGGAATCGAAACCGCGGAACATAGCCGTCAGTTGCGTGATGCTGGCGGGAGCACCGCGCAGGGTTACTATTTCGGCAAGCCGCTGACCTTGGAGCAGTTTCAATTGAAGCTGGCACAACGCAGGCAGGTTGCGGCCTGATCTGGCGCACCTATCCGGCGCGATCTTTCGACATTCTTGAAACGGCGGGCGAACGGCGCGACACTGCATTGTCAGGTTCGGCCCATCCGGTGTCCGGCTGCTGATTCCGGGAGCCAGCATGGCCTATCGAAATTTTTCCACCGAGCAACTGCAGGTGATGGACAACGGCCACCATCTGCATCCGTTTACCGACCACGCCATGCTGCATGGCGAAGGCGTGCGGGTCGTCACGCAGGCGGATGGTCACTACATAACCGACAGCAACGGCAAGCGCATACTCGATGCAATGGCCGGGCTGTGGTGCGTGAATGTGGGCTACGGACGCGAGGAGCTGGCCAAAGTTGCTTACGAGCAGATGCGTGAGCTCGCCTATTACAACACGTTCTTCAAGACGACGCATCCGGCGGTGGCGCAACTGGCGAAGCGCATTGCTGACCTTGCGCCCGCGCATATGAACCGCGTGTTCTTCGGCGCGTCTGGATCGGAGAGCAACGACACGGCCATCCGCACCGTGCGTCACTATTGGAACCTCGTCGGCAAGCCGGAAAAGCAGATCATTATCTCGCGGCAGGCGGCCTATCATGGGTCCACCATCGCGGCATCTTCCATGGGCGGATTCGATGTGATGCACGCGCAGCTTGGCCCTGCACTGCCCGGGTTCAGGCACGTGGTGGCGCCTTATGCATTTGGTGAGGCGCATGAGGGTGAAAGCGATGAGGCCTTCGGCAAACGCGCAGCGCAAGCGGTCGAAGATGCGATCCTAGAAGCTGGACCGGAGAATGTTGCGGCATTTGTCGGCGAGCCGATCCAGGGGGCAGGCGGCGTGAAAATTCCGCCACCGAACTATTGGGGAGAGGTGCAGCGCATCTGCCGCAAATACGATGTGCTGCTGATGCTGGACGAGGTGATCACCGGCTTCGGGCGCACGGGCGAGTGGTTCGCGTCTCAATCCATGGGCATTGAGCCTGATACGATGACGCTGGCCAAGGCTATCACCTCCGGTTACCAGCCGCTCTCCGCTGTGGTGTTGAGCGACCGCATCGCCGATGAGCTGTCGAGCCATGGCGAATATTTCCACGGCTACACATATTCCGGTCATCCCGTTGCCTGCGCCGTGGCGTTGGCGAATATCGACATTATTGAGCGGGAAGGGTTGATCGAGCGGGTGAAGACCGAGACCGGGCCGTATCTTGCGGAGCGGCTGAAGGAGGTCGTTGGCAACCACCGTATCGTCGGCGAGGTTCGTGGTTTCGGGCTGCTGGCGGCGGTCGAGATCGTGAAGGACAAGACGACCAACACACGCTTCGACAGTGAATTGGATGCTGCCGCAGTCGTTCGCGATCACTGTATCGAGGCGGGCATGATGATGCGTGCGGTGGGTGACACGATGATCCTCTCACCCCCACTGACCTGGACGAAAGAGACGATCGATGAGGCCGCCGATCTTGCGCTAATCGCGCTGGATAAAGCGGCAAACGATCTGCTGTAGGAGGACAAGATGGATGCTTTGACCCAACCCGATAGCCCCTTCGCGCTCAATCAGGACCAGCGGTCCATGCGGGATATGATGCGCGACTTTGCGGCAGATAAGGTTGAGCCCTTCGCTGTGGAGTGGGACCAAAACCGTCACCTGCCTATGGACGTCGTGCGAGAGACGGCAGAGCTCGGTATGGGCGGGCTCTATGTGCGTGAGGATGTTGGCGGTTCCGGCCTGTCGCGACTGGATTCGCTCGTGGTGTTCGAAGCGCTGGCGCAGGGGTGTCCGGCGCTGTCGGCCTTCATCTCCATCCACAATATGGTGGCATGGATGATCGACGTGAATGGCACCGAAGAGCAGCGTCGTCACTGGTTGCCGAAGATGACGGCGATGGATGTGGTGGCGAGCTACTGTCTCACCGAACCAGGCTCCGGTTCCGATGCGGCAGCGCTCAAGACGAAGGCGGTGAAGGACGGCAATGAATATGTGCTGTCCGGCACGAAACAGTTCATTTCCGGTGCAGGCACGAATGGCCTTTACGCTGTCATGGCGCGAACGTCGGACGATGGTTCGCGCGGCGTGTCCTGTTTTCTGGTGGAAGATGGCACGCCGGGTCTCACCTTCGGACCACAGGAAAAGAAGATGGGTTGGCACGTACAGCCCACCGCGCAGGTCATTCTCGATGATTGCCGCGTGCCGCCGTCGAACATGCTGGGAGGCGAGGGCAACGGTTTCCGTATTGCCATGTCGGGGCTCGACGGTGGACGGTTGAACATCGGCGCGTGCAGCGTCGGTGGCGCGCAACTGGCGCTGGAGAAAGCGCAGGCCTACGCCACCGAGCGCTCCGCATTCGGCAAACCCATTGGGCAGTTTCAGGCAACGCAGTTCAAATTGGCAGACATGGCAACGGAGTTGGAAGCAGCCCGGCTGATGCTCTACAGCGCTGCCGCCAAGCTGGACGCGAAATCGCCAGACGCCACCATGGCCTGCGCCATGGCGAAACGGTTTTCGACCGATACCGGATCGAAGGTCGCCAATGACGCGCTGCAGATTTTCGGCGGTTACGGCTATTTGGCGGACTACGGTGTCGAGAAGATCGTACGCGACCTGCGGGTGCATCAGATTCTTGAAGGCACCAACGAAATCATGCGGGTCATCATCGCCCGCGCCATGGAAAAGGAAGCTGCCGGATGAGCAAACGCATTGCTTTCATCGGTCTCGGTAATATGGGCGGGCCAATGGCGGAGAACCTCGCCAAGGCTGGTCATATCGTTACCGCCTTCGATCTAAACGAGGCTGCCGTCAGCGCGGCGCAGCAGGCCGGATGCAACGTTGCTGACAGCGCTGTTGAGGTGGTGGACGGCGCAAACGTGATCATCACGATGCTGCCAGCCGGTCAGCATGTCGTCGCGGTCTATGAAGACATCGCGGAGAAGATCGCAGGCGGGGCGTTGATGATCGACTGTTCCACGATCGACATCGATTCGGCCAAACGAGCTCACGAGATAGCTGGTGAGCGTGGCGCGCTATCTGTCGATGCCCCTGTCTCCGGTGGCATCATGGGCGCGAAGAACGCGACGCTGACCTTCATGGCTGGTGGCAGCGACGAGGCGCTGGATGCAGCTCACCCCATCCTCGACGTGATGGGTGCGAAGATGGTGCGTTGCGGTGGCGCGTCCGCCGGTCAGGCGGCGAAGGTCTGCAACAATATGATTCTTGCGATCACCATGATCGGCACCTGTGAGGCCTTCGAGATGGGGCGCAGGCTCGGGTTGGAGGATCAGGCGCTGTTCGACGTCGTCTCGACCGCGTCTGGACAAAGCTGGTCTACCACAACCTATTGCCCTGTTCCGGGCCCGGTACCGACATCGCCCGCCAATAACGGCTATGCTCCGGGCTTTGCGGCATCGCTCATGGCGAAGGATCTCGGCCTTGCCGCGCAGGCGGCGGAAGGAACCGGCGCCTCGACACCGCTCGGCACGCACGCGCGTGCGCTCTACGATACATTCTGTGAGCAGGGCGGTGCGGACACGGATTTCTCCGGCATTATAGAAATGCTCCGCAAGGCATAATTTTTTTGCAGGCGTCTATTCCCGTTACGGGACAGGCTGCTGGTAAGTGTTCAAAGGTTGCAGCGCGGAAAATGGCGGCTAGCGGTTAACGCAAGCGTTCAAATATGGGTTCGGTTCCATAACGTGGCCAGTGGTCAGACGCTCGGTTTTACCCCTCGTCAACCATCCCTTAGCCCCCCGTTAGGAAAGGCGGCCTAAGGTCACATTCAAGGACGGTTTGATCACCGCCCGGATTTCCCGGATCTGGTTTTGCGTACCGGGGGATGACTGGTCGACGGCGCAGCCGCAGACCCCAGTAGGACTTGAGTACGGGAACCCCGCCGAAGTTTCGCTCCCGCGAACCTTCGGCGGGGTTTTCGCTTGCGCCCGTGACCCGCTGCGCTAAGGCGGGGCATGGCGAAAGCGCGTTCCATCATGTTGCAGGGCACTGGCTCCGATGTGGGCAAGACGGTTCTGGTTGCGGGTCTTTGCCGCTGGGCGACGCGGCGGGGGCTAAGCGTCGCACCCTTCAAGCCGCAGAACATGTCGAACAATGCGGCAGTCGCAGAAGTGCCGCTGGTTGATGGGTCCGGGGGGGAGATCGGTCGTGCGCAAT
>JBCCRF010000117.1:0-8226 GCA_039208305.1 Pseudomonadota bacterium | reverse complement strand
TAAGTCGCAGAGATGCGGCGTTGCACGAGCATCTCGCCGGTCTCGATAGGTCGTGTGGCTCCGAACCGCGGCAATGTCGTGCGAGAGGCGCGGATGAGGAAGATCGCCTCGATGAGGTCACCGGCGGCCTGCTTGACCGCCAGCGCTGCGAGGTCTGCATCGAACAGCGATCCCTCGCTCATCACGCGATCGACTGCGAAAGAGAGTTGCTGCGCGATCTGCGCCAGCGTCAGCGCCGGCACGGAGCGATCCCCGCGCCGCCGGTCTGCAGATAGGCGATGAGCATTTTCGATGGCGCGTTCGCCACCCTTCACTGCGACATACATTATACAGCCTCCGTGATCTGAACCGTTCGCGGCAGGCAAACGACGTTTGTCGGCGCGCATAGGATCACGTCAATGCCAAGAGGAAAGACGGCGCGATTGTGCTGCCATTGATCGATGAAATTTTCCGGCATCGTTGAGACTGATAGCGGATGATCGGTTTCGATACCGGGGCCAGTCAGGCTCCAGCTGGATGCGTTTTCGAGAGTTTCCACTTGCACGATCAGCGTGGTGGACCGGTCCGGATATTCCGGGTCGCCCGGAGAAAAGGCTTCGAGATCGAGCCGCGAGTTGATGTCGGTCGCAACGGCAAAATCGGCATGCGTGGGCTCCTCAACAAAAGGTGCTCCGGTATGGAAGGAGAGCCACTCCCGTGCCGCGTTGGACATCTCATCTTCGACGTCGAGCCAAAGATTGGTGTCGTAATCGGCAAGGGTCAGCAGTGCGGCACCCGTGCTCGCCAGAAGCGGTGCCGGTGCTTCCGGCAAGACTGGAAGATCGTAGATGCGCCCCGGCCGCGCCATCGCCTGCATCAGGGTAGAGAAAACGGATTGAGCGTCGTGAACCGCATCTTGCAGACCCGGTGCCAAAGCTGGCTGTTTTAGCGATGAAGAGCTGGTGACGTTCGTAGCAACCATCAGTCGTCCCCCCGCATCAGCGTGAAGAAGTCGACTTTGGTCGCCGCGACTTCGCCACGCGTTTTGTCGTCGGCTTCATCGAGTTTCTGTTCGAGCGGTTGCAAGACGACCGTTTCGACGGCATCGCGGAAATCTTGCCGCTTCCAAAGTGCATGGACGATTGCGGATCGTTCCGCTTTCTGCTGATCGCGGCCAAGAGCGTAGGCGAAGCCGGTTTCTCCGCTGTCCAGCGCGACAACGGCGCGGGTGACGGTGGCTTCGCCGAAGTTGAACGATGCGCCCTCGGCAGCAATGCGGCCCCGGACCATCACGAGGCCAGTTTCGGGGCGCCGGATGAATTGCCACTCCGGCACATCGGCAAGGTGTGCAAATTTTTCAGCCAGATCACCAGCTTTGGCGTGGGCGAGAATGCCCATAATCCTTTGCTGACCCTCTGTGGTGATGGTCGCCGTCATCCGTGCATTGTCCGCGATCGAAGTTCTCTCGCGCCTGCGAACGCCAGACGGATGACAATAGCGTGACAGTTTCCAACATTCGCGACGCGTGCGTGCTGTCACATCACTGTCACGCGCCTGCGGGACACGCCGCCGGTCTTTCAGGGAGGTGATGAAATGGAACAGATTCGAGGCGTCGTTTTCGATTGGGCGGGCACGATGGTGGACTTCGGCTCACGTGCTCCCATGGGCGCATTCGTTGAAGCCTTCGCGCGCTTTCAGGTGAAGGTGAGCGTGGATGAAGCTCGCCGTCCTATGGGCCTGCCCAAGCGCGACCATATCAAGGCCATGCTGGACGATCCCGAAATTGCAAAACGTTGGCAGGCAGCAAGAGGCCATGCGCCGACGGAGGCGGATATCGACGAACTGTATGATGTCTTCGTGCCGTTGAACGAGGAAGTCTCCGCCCGCCATGCCGACCTCATTCCGGGCGTAGCAGAATTGGTCGAGCAACTGCGCAAGGCGGAAATCGCGATCGGCTCCACAACCGGCTACGTGCGCTCGATCATGGAGCGGGTCCTGCCGGTCGCTGCTGAACAGGGTTACGCGCCGGACAACCTGGTCTGCGCCGATGACGTGTCAATCGGCAGGCCCACAGCCATGATGATGTACAAGTGTTTTGTCGATCTTGGCATCCACGAACCCTGGCGCGTCGTGAAGGTGGACGACACGACCCCCGGTATCGCCGAGGGGGGCGCAGCCGGATGCTGGACGGTGGGCATATCACTATCGGGCAACGAAGTCGGCCTGTCGCATGAAGCGCTCCAATCTGCCGACGAAAGCGAAGTCGCGACGGCAAACGAACGAGCTTCTGACAAATTGCGGGAGGCGGGCAGCGATTACGTCATCGATACGGTCGCCGATTTGCAGCCGATTCTGACCAACATCTCGGAGCGGATATCACGGGGCGAACGCCCCGACCCGTCATGAAACTGTAAGAAAACTGTCGCGCCGCAGACATGCGCGCCAGGCACGCGCGGGGCATTGCAACGGAATCACAGCGTCATGACCGACACCACCGAACCGATCGATTTCACCTACGCCACCGATGAGCAGGGTGTGCTGCGCCGAAATCTCGTGCGCGGTGTTGAAAGCATGACGGGCCAACGCCGACTGCGGCGTCTATATATGGACTACACGGGTGACCCGGCGAAGGATGATTTCTTCGATACGGCTATCGACCGGCTGGAACTCGACGTCCGTTACAATGCCTCGAAGCTTCAAGCCGCACCGAAAACCGGCCCTCTGATCTTCATCGCCAATCATCCCTATGGCGTTGCCGACGGTGTGGTGCTGACCTGGTTGCTGCGGAAAGTCCGAGCGGATGCAAAGGTGATGGCCAATCACGTGCTCTGTCAGGCGCCGGAAGCCGCTGGCGCATTGCTGCCCGTCGATTTCACCGGCAACCGCGCGGCGATGGAGACCAACGTGCAAACCAGGAAAGCCGCGCTTGCCACGCTGATGGATGGCGGTGCGCTGGGCATTTTTCCGGCTGGCGGCGTGGCGGCCAGCCAACAGCCCTTCGGCGGACCGGCGGTCGATCCGCAATGGCACAAGTTCCTTGCCAAGCTGGTGCTGAAGAGTGGCGCGACGGTGGTTCCGCTTTATTTCTGCGGACAAAATTCGCGTCTGTTCCAGATCGCGAGCCACTACAACTACACGGTGCGCCTCGCCCTGTTTTTCCGTGAGACCCATCGCCTCATGGGCAAACCTATGGATGTTGCCATTGGCGATCCTATCTCGCCGCTGACGTTGTCATCTTTCGATGATCGCAAGAGCCTGGTAGCCTATTTGCGTGAACGCACCTATGCGCTGGCGCCGCGGCCACGAAAGTCATCGTGGGACGTCGACAATCTCTGGGAGCGCGAGTTCGTTTATCCCAGCAGACTGAAATTTTGAGCAACGCTTCAGCCGGTCGCCGCGATGCCCTCATCGATCCAGCCGGTCTCATCGATTTCCAGCCACTCGACGCTCTCCTCGTGATGAAAGTCGATCGTGTGCACGACGACGGATGACGGTTCGATCAGCGCAACGTTGTAGTTGCGCTCCAACCGTTCGCTGTAACCCATGCGATCTCGACGCCCGCTGATTTCCGGCCAGCAGGGGTGGTTTGTGGAGCGTGGCGCTGACAGTCCGATGGACGCCGCACCCGGCGTCAGTGTGCCGGACAAGCTGTAGTGGCAATGGCCGAAGAAGATGTGGCGTACCGTCCCGTCATGCCGTTTGAGGACATCGTGGAAGGCGTCCTGCTCCCGCAGCCCGATGAGGTCAGCGTTGGGAACGCCGACCGTGATCGGATTGTGATGCATGAAGAGAAAGACCGGTTTTGCGGCGCTCTCGGCTTCGCTCAGCTCGGCCGACAACCAGGTCAGGCGATCATCGCACAACTGACCCTCATGCGATCCATCGCGTACCGAATCGAGATAAATGAAGCGGCTGGCACCGGTGTCCTCGCTCCATTGGATGAAGCCGTTCGGATCGCGCTCGGGGGCGAGGACCTGCGCAAAGGTCTCGCGATCATCGTGATTGCCGATCAGCAGCCGCGGATTGAGATTGCCTTGCAGGGACGATGCCTCCAGCAGCTCGGCCAAGCGCTCGTAGCTGGCTTGATCACCGTAATGGGTAAGATCGCCGGTGATCACGACGCGGTCAGCATCGCGGTGCTTGTGTTCCACGTGCGCGAGGCAGCGTTTGAAATTTTCGACGGGATCACTGCCCAGAATGGGGTTCGCGTCGATGTGAATGTCGGAAATGTGCACGAGCTTCATGGTCGAATATCCGCGTTGCCTGTCGGACATATCTCAGCCGATACTTGGTGACAGTGCCGTGACGGTTTTGCGGCGTGTGATCGTTCGCAGAGTATTCCACTGTCACGAGTCTGTCGTCGATGCGTCACGCAGATGTCATCGCGCCGCATCAACTGTCCTCGCGAAGTGGACGCGACGTCGGCTCTCGGCGTTGCCATCCATGGGGGAACATTATGGCGACGATCGCAATTGCAGGCGTGGAGAAATCATTCGGCGACACGACCGTGTTGTCCGGCATCGATATCGATATCGCCGATGGCGAGTTCATTTCCCTTGTCGGCCCATCGGGCTGCGGTAAATCCACCTTGCTGCGTATTCTGGCCGGGTTGGAAAGCAGTGACAGCGGAAGCATTTCCATTTGCGGAAAACCTGTCGACGGCCTGCGTGCAGCCGACCGCGATCTTGCAATGGTGTTCCAGTCCTACGCGCTCTACCCGCATCTGGACGTAGCAGCGAACATCGCCGTTCCGCTGCGCATGCGACGGCTTTCGACGATGGGAAGGCTGCCGCTGATCGGCCCGCTGTTGCCGGGGTCGAAAGTCGTAAACCGCACGATCGCAGACGACGTGCGCATTGCCGCAAAGGCCATCGAGATCGACCATCTGCTGAGCCGTAAGCCCGGTCAGCTGTCCGGTGGTCAAAGACAACGCGTAGCACTGGCCCGCGCGCTAGTCCGCGAACCGGCAGCATTTCTTCTCGACGAGCCACTGTCCAATCTCGACGCGAAACTGCGCGTTTCCGCCCGAGCGGAAATCGCAGCGCTGCACCGCCGTCTTGGCGCGACCTTCGTCTACGTGACCCACGATCAAGTGGAAGCGATGACGATGTCGGACCGCATCGCAGTCATGATGAATGGCCGCATCCTGCAATGCGATACGCCCCGCGCGGTCTACGCGGCACCCGCTCACAAATCGGTGGCCGAGTTCATTGGCACGCCGAAAATGTCCATCATTGACGGTGCGTCCTTGCCCGGCTCGCAACAAGGTTGGGTCGGTCTGCGGCCTGAGGCGATCGAAATCGCACGACCCGCTGCCAATGACGACCTCCTCGCCGGGACGGTCACGCATATGGAAGATCTTGGTCATGAAGGCCTCGTCCATGCGACGTTGAAGACAGGCGAGACGATCGTGGCCCGAACCAATCCATCCGCCGCCCGCGAGGCACGTGTTGGAGAGCTTCTAAGATTTAGCGCCGACATGCGTCAGGCTCACCACTTCGACAGTCAGGGTTGGCGCATTTCACCTGCGCCTGCTGCGCTGGCCTCCGACGTCGATGAACCGACAAAGCAGCTGGCTCATGTCTGACGCTGCGCTTTCCTTTCCGACCGTTCGCACGTCGCGGCAGGGCGTGCGGCGCAATGAGCAGGCACCGGCGGCGTGGCTTCTGCTCACGCCATCGCTGATCCTGATGTTCGTCATTCTGGTGGTGCCCATTATTGTTGCGGCGGGTCTGTCTTTCACCTCCTACTCGCTCGGCTCGGCGAATGTGAATTGGGTGGGCTTCCAGAATTACGAGCGCCTGTTCACACGCTCCAGCTACGCGAAGATGTTCTCTGCCACCTTCGGCTATGTCGCCGTGGTTGTCCCCATCTCCATTGCGCTGGGCCTGGGCGCCGCGCTGCTGATCAACAGCCTGCGCTCCGGCGGGCACGTGTACCGCGCAATCTATTTTCTGCCTGTCATGGCAGCGCTGCTGGCCATGACCATCGCTTGGGAATTTACGCTTCATCCGACGGTGGGCATCGTCAACGACGCGCTTGCGTCCGGCTGCGATGTGTCAGTCATCCGTGCCGTGCTCGGTGAGTGGTATGCGCAGGGCTGCGGGCAGGGCTTCCCTGTCTGGCTCGGCGAGCGCCGCACGGCCTTCTGGGTCGTCTGCTTCATCGGCATATGGCAGGCGTTTGGCTTCAACATGGTGCTCTATCTTGCCGGCCTCACCAGCGTACCGCGGGAACTGTATCAGGCCGCGGAGATGGATGGAGCGCGTTCCGCATGGGAGCGTTTTCGTCTGGTGACCTGGCCCATGCTAGGGCCGACCACCGTGTTCGTGGTCACGATCACGCTCATCAAGTCGTTTCAGGTTTTCGACACTGTGGAAGCGCTGTTTCCCCAGTCCGGCGGACCGGCGAAGTCCACATATGTGATGATGTTCGCCATCTACGAGAAGGCGGTGAAACAGAACCTCGTGGGCATCGGCGCTGCGATCACGGTGCTGTTCCTGTTTCTGGTAATGGCGGTGTCTCTGGCACAGCGGTGGTGGATTGAGAGGCGCGTGCACTATGGTTGAGACCAGCCGCCTTTCTGAACTCGCGCGTCACGCCTTATTGCTGTTCGGCGCTGCGATCGTGCTGTTGCCCTTCGTGGTGATGCTCTCCTTCTCGCTGAAATCGCCCGGCGAAATCCAGCGCAACGATGGTGGCCTGTTCGGATCGCAGGCCCCCATGGTGGATGAGCGGTGCGTCAAACGCGGAGAGCCCGACCGCGCGGCCATCGAGGCCTCCGGCCTGTCGCGCGAAGAACTGGTGGAGCAGGTCCGGCAGGACTGCACTGTGAACCCGATCGTTTATAACTACACATCAGCTTTCCGGGAAGCACCGCTGCTGCGCTATCTGCTCAACGGCGTGATCGTCACCGTCTCCATCTTCGTGCTGCAGGCGATCGTCGCCCTCCCTGCCGCCTACGCCTTGTCGAAGCTGCGCTTCCACGGGCGAGACATGGTTTTTGCCATGGTGATGTTCGGCCTGCTCATCCCGGTCCACGCCATCGCGCTGCCGCTCTACGTGATGTTCGCCAAAGTGGGGCTGACGAACACATACGCCGCGCTCGTCATTCCGTGGACGATCTCCGTTTTCGGCATTTTTCTGATGCGGCAGTTCTTCATGACGGTGCCGGATGATCTGGTGGATGCAGCACGCATGGACGGGATGAGCGAATACGCCATCGTCTGGCGGGTCATGTTACCAACCGCGATCCCCGCGCTGCTGGCCTTTGCGATCTTTTCGGTGGTCGCTCACTGGAACGACTATTTCTGGCCGCGCATCGTGGTCACCGGATCGCGCGAACTGTTCACGCCGCCACTTGGACTGCGCGAGTTCCGTGGCGGAGCCGACGGCTCGTCCTTCGGCCCCATGATGGCCACTGCCACCGTGATTGTGACGCCGCTGATCGTCGCGTTTCTGCTGGCGCAGCGCCGTTTCGTAGAAGGGATCACGCTGTCGGGCATGAAATAACCGACGCGAGAAATATTCGGCCCGCCGGGTCGAATCATGCGGGGCTCGGACCGCTGGAACCGATCCAAGCCCCTTAACAACCAAGGAGAATCCGATGAAGAAGACCCTATTGGCTGTAGCCCTGGCGCTCAGCACTGCAAGCGCAGCCATCGCACAAGACGAGAAGGTGACGATCGAATTTGCGTATCCCTACAGCCACCTGTTCGACGTGACCTACGAGAAAATCCTGCCGAAGTTCAACAAGCAATTCCCGAACATCGAGGTGAAGATCCGCGCGACGTATGAAGACTACGAGGATGCGGCGAACACGATCCTTCGTGAGTCCGTTGCCGGAACGTTGCCGGATGTGACCATGCAGGGGCTCAACCGCCAGGCACCGCTGGTGGATAGGGGCATCGCTAAATCGCTGGAGCCCTTCATCGCAAAGGAAGCGGATTTCGCCAAGGACGGCTACCACAAGGCGATGCTCGATCTCGGCACGTTCAACGATCAGGTCTATGGCCTGCCGTTCTCCATCTCGCTGCCGGTCGGCTATTATAACATGGACCTGATGGCGAAGGCCGGCATCACGTCCACCGACCAATTGCCAAAGACTTGGGAAGAGGTCGCCGCGACCTGCAGAAAGCTGCGCGAAGCCGGTGTGCAGAACCCCATGTTCTGGGGCTGGAACATCACCGGCAACTGGTTTGTCCAGGCCATGATGTGGAGCCAGGACAAGGCGACCGTCGAGAACGG
>JBCCRF010000116.1:0-8472 GCA_039208305.1 Pseudomonadota bacterium | reverse complement strand
CGTCACAGTGCCAGGTGCCGATGGCGACATGGGCATTTTAGGCAACCACTCCCCTGTCATGACGAGCCTGCGACCCGGTCTCGTATCGGTAAAGATGTCTGACGGTGGCGATAGCGAGTATTTCGTCAAGGGCGGTTTCGCCGACATCACACCGGAAACTGTTACTGTGCTGGCGGAATTCGCTGTGCCGCGCGCGGATCTGACAAAAGAAGTGATGGCGGAACAACGCAAGGCGGCTGAAGAAGCGCTGAATGCTGAAAAGGACGAGAACCGCAAGGCGGATCTCCAGTTCTACCTTGATCAGCTCGCTCATTTCGAAGAGACCGCGGCGCTATAGCAGGCCTCTTCTCTTCGTCACAATTGAGCTGGTTGCCAATCGTTAACCAGTTTCCTTCGACCAATCTCAAATTTTCGATGCTGTGGTCCGCCAGGAGAACCAGCGCAGGAACTCTTGCGTGCGGTGAAGACGGGGATTGGGATCATGTCGAACGACCTGCAGAATTTTAGCGCCATGTGCGCTGCCATCGCGGCATCAGGCGAAGCAACCGCAGAAGACGTGCAGCACCTGCGCGGCATCGCGATGGCTGACGGTCGCCTTTGCCGCAACGAGGTGGAGGCGGCCTTCGCCGTCGACAAGGTGCTGCAGCAGCGCTCTGACGAATGGGTTTGGTGGCTGCGCGAGATCACGGCTGACCATCTCTTTGGCGTCTTCGCCGATCAGAAACATCTTTCGCAGACTGGAGCCGATTGGCTGCTTCACATTGCGCAGCCCCTCGGTGTCGTCGAGAGCCGTGCGCGGCTTGAGGTGGTAGTTCGCGTCGTTGAAGTCGCCTGTTCCATGCCCGAGCCGTTCTATCAGACGGTTCTTCTGGCGCTGGCGGATGCGGTGGTCGCCAATCAGAGGGATGGCCAATCCATCATCTGCGCAGAAGATGCAGCACAACTCCGCCGAGTGCTTTACGCTTCGGCGGGCGATGGCCGGTTCGCGATCAGCCGCGCGGAGGCGGAATTCTTGTTCGACCTAAACGACCGCACCAGCGAGGCGGGCAATGCGCCGGAGTGGACCGAACTCTTTGTACAGGCGATCAGCAACTATCTGATGGCGAGTTTCGGACACCAATGCCCTCACCGACATACGGCGTTGGAACAGCCCGTTGAAACTTCGGACAATTCTGGGTTTTGGTCCCGCGTGGTAGAGGGCCTGTCCGGTGTTCTTCAATCCCCGGCCGACAAGATCGATGAGCATTTTGCTAAAACCAATGCGACCTTCGCTGACGATGCCGAAGAGGCTGTGATGATCACCCCCCATGAAGCGGATTGGGTGTTGGAACGGATAGCCCGCAGCGGCGGCACAGATGCGACTGAACAGGAGCTGTTGACACGCTTGCGGTTGCAGAGCGCAGCCTGACCCCAAGGCGGACCTTAACCCATGGCATCTGCTGGATGCTGCTTGTGTGTTCACTCTGACCGTGATGACTACGCTAGCCAAACCACTGGCAATGCTGGTGATCGCAACGCCCGCGGTTTGATCGGAATGCGCCAGTAAATGGCGTCAGCCTATGCGGAAAATTCGCATAGGCTTATCATCGGTCCGCCCGACAAGCCCCTTGGCTTCCAGATCGAGCTGCACCGTCTTTTGCCACCAGCCGGATGTTTTCCCGCCGGGGAATAGGTCTTCCGGAAGCATTATGCGCAGTGTGGCCAGCGCGCCCTTTACCGTCATCGAGTTATCGCGACCGACGGGCAGGGTATTGAGCAACGCATCCCGCATCGCGTCGTACTTTGCCTTGTCCAGCCGGCTGGTCTGGCCAGGTACGTTTACGTTTTCGACGATCACTTTATCACCCGCCATACCCGACCACTTCGCCTTGTTGATGGGTGAGTTAGACTGACGGACCTGCGTGGCGGGCGAGGCGACTGGCAAGTTCCTCGTAGATGCCTTGTTTGAACTCCACAATCAGGTCCGGCATTTCGAAAAGCTCGCGCCAGGCCCAATCGTCGAATTCCTGAGCGTGACCGTCCGGTGGCGGGGCAATCTGGATCTCATCTTCTTCGCCGGTGAAGCGATAGGCAAACCAGCGCTGTTTCTGCCCGCGAAACTTGCCCTTCAGGCCGATGCCAATCAGGTCCTCGGGCAGATCATAATGCAACCAGTCGGATACCTCTTCCAACAGCTCGACACTTTCGATGCCGGTCTCCTCGTAGAGTTCTCGCAGGCCAGCGGCACGAGGGTCTTCGCCTTCGTCTATACCGCCTTGCGGGAACTGCCAAAGTTTCGGTGAGCCGGAATATTCGGTGTTGTTGTCGGGCGTGCGCCGCCCAGCCCAAACCTTGCCCACCGAGTTGAACACCACCACGCCGACACAAGGGCGGTAGGGCAGATCATCCGCCGTCAGCTTCTTGCTCAACGGGAGAAGTCCCGCACCAGATTGGACAGTGGCACCAGCAGGATGCCGCGCTGGTTCAGGCTCTTCGCCCATTCCTCGATGATCTCCACCGTCTGGGGAAATGCTGTTGCCGTGGCGATGACATTGCCCTGCTGACGCGCCACCGCTTCCAGCGTGCGCAGCTGCGCCCGAATACGATCCGCGTCCCGCACACGGTCGATGATGACTCCTGCCTTCGCATGTGGCAGGCGCAGGTCGTTGGCGATCGTGATGAGATCGCTCGATTGCACGGAACCATCGTCCACAATCGCCAGGCCGCGTGCGCGAATTTCCTGCAAGATCGGTTCGAGCGCAGCACGATTGGAGAGCATACCCGCGCCGAGATAGTTGATAACGGTCGGATAGTTTGTCATCCGCCCCAGCGACCAGCGTAGGTTCTTCAGATTTGCGCCTTTGCTCACCTTGCTGTTGAGCGTTTGCGGACCGGGGTTCACTGCGGGATAGCCCAGCGGTTCCATCGGCAGTTGAAGCGCCACCTCATGGCCTGCGCGCCGTGCGGCCTGCATCCAGCGCTGCAGGGAATTGCCTTGAGGCGAGAAGGCGAGTGTTACACCTTCTGGCAAACGGCGTATCGCGTCTTGCGTGCCGGTCTGGCTGAGGCCGAGACCGCCTAACACCAGCGCAATACGGTTGGCACCGATCGTGCCACTGGAGGCTGAATGAATGTCGAGTGGGCGCGTGCCATCTCCAGCAATTTTAGGCAGTCGCCCAAACTCACTTTCTTCCAGATTGTCCGGCACCGGCAGCCAAGGGCTGCGCCGCGCGGTGACGACGGCGGGGTTCTGACGCGGCTGGAAAGCGGGCGGCGGTGTGCGAGGTTGGCCCGCCGTGCCGTCGGGTACGTCCGGCAGTGGGTCCAGCGGCGATAGGGGTTTCACCTCTGAGAGATCGAGAATGATGTTGCCATCCGCATCACGGCGCGGCTCGGCTGGCGCGCCGTCGTTTCTGGCGGGTGCGGTCGCGGGTGGTGTAGTGGCGGGGGTGCTTGCGCCTGGCTGCGTCGCCTCGTTGACGGCGACCACGGTCGTACCGTCATCGCGCGCGTCGATGAACATCCATGCAAAGGTGCCCACCAAGATGACCGCCGCCAGTCCCAACCACAGGTTCACCGGCACGGATGAGATTAACCCCGCCTTTTCCTTCGGCTTCACGCCGATGGGTTTGTGCAGATCACTCATTCAAAACCGGCATGTTTTGGGTGGAAGGATGCGTGGTCCGCATCGCCAAACCCGAAGGTGCAGCGATGCTGGCTGGTGTCATTAAACGCGCTTGCAGTCTTCCTGCGTGTTCAGCACGTCGTCGGTGGACGGCGGGAAGGCGGGATCCGTTTTCACGCCGCGCAGCAGATCTAGCGCGTAGTTCAACTGGATGTCATCTTTCGGGTCCGGTGGCACGTAAGCGAAGGAACCGGAGCCTGAATCATCCTGGCTTTCCCCCTCGATGGAGTTGCGCAGGTTGCTCTCGCCCCGGGCCTCGACACGCCCCTGCAGTTCGACGGGAAGTGGTTGGTTGACCACAATGTCAGGGTCAATGCCCTTGCCCTGAATGGAGCAGCCGGACGGCGTGTAATAAAGCGCGGTGGTGATGCGCAGCGCCCCCTTGTCGCTTCCCAGCGGGATGATGGTCTGCACCGAGCCCTTACCGAAGGAGCGCGTGCCCACGACTGTGGCGCGGCGGTGATCCTGCAGAGCACCGGCGACGATCTCTGACGCAGAGGCGGAGCCACCATTGATCAGCACGATCACCGGCTTGCCGCGGGTCAGATCGCCGGGGGTTGCATTGTTGCGCTGCACGTCATTCTTGGCGCGGCCCCGAGTGGAGACAATCTCGCCACGGTTGAGGAACGAGTCGGATACGCCGATGGCCTGGCCCAGCAAACCGCCGGGGTTGAGGCGCAGGTCGACAACATAACCCTTCAGGTCCTCGTCCTTCACGTCTTCACGAATGGTGGAAATAGCTTCTTTCAGACCCTTTAAGGTCTGCTCGGTGAAACCGTTCACATCAAGATAGCCGACATCACCGTCGATCACGCGGTGTTTGACCGATTTCAGCACGATCTTGTCGCGCACGATGGTGATCTTCAGCGGCTTGTCGGCGCCCTTGCGCAGGATGGTCAGCACGATGGGTGTGTTGACGAGGCCGCGCATCTTGTCGACCGCTTCCTGCAGCGACAGGCCACGCACGTTCTCACCGTCGATCTGGGAGACGAGGTCGCCGGACAGCACACCGGCCTTGGCGGCGGGCGTATCATCGATCGGCGCGATCACCTTCACCAGCTCGTCTTCCATGGTGACCTCAATGCCGAGGCCGCCAAACTCACCCTTGGTCTGGGTCTGCATGGAGCGGCTTTCGCGCAGGTCCAGGTAACCGGAGTGAGGATCGAGGTCCTTGAGCATGCCGTTGATGGCGCTCTTGATCAGTTCTTCTTCCTTCGGCTCCGTCACGTATTGAGAACGGATGCGCTCGAACACGTCACCAAAAATATCCAGCTGCTTGTAGGTTTCGGAACCTGCGGCGTCCGCCTGCCCTTGAAAACCCAGGCCGGTCTGTACCGCCAGCAGGCTGGTGGCACCGATGGCGACACCGGCCATCAACATGGAAACTCTACGAATCATCTCTCGTATCCTTTGCAGCGTCGCGGCGACCTGTGCGGCTGGCCGTTCCGATGGTCTTTTGCGACCGTTCCTTCACCAGCCACGGCGTCGGGTCGATCGGTGTTCCGTCTTTCCTCAACTCTACCGTGACCACAGGGTCTTGGGAAGCGGCAGAACCTTCGTCAGTATTACGGGCCAGCTGGCCGGTCAGTTGCACAATGCCGGGGTTTGCGGTTGCGCCCATGCGCCCCACTGGCTCACCCGCCAGCACGAACTGCCCGGTGCGAACATTGGTTTCCGCCAGCCCGGCAATGATCATGTGGTAGGTCTCGCCTGCGTTCAAAATAAGGAGTTGGCCGTAGCTGCGGAACGGCCCGGCATAGACCACCCAGCTGTCGGCAGGCGCGCGAACGCGGGCGTTGGGCCGGGTCGAGATGGCGATATTGCGCGATGACGTGCCGGATGGCAGCCGATCGCCAAAACGCAGCATGGTCGGGCCTGCCACGGGCCGCAGCACCTGCCCCGCCGCTTTTGAGAAGGGAATGGCAGGCGATGTGCGGGTGGGGTCGGCGGTCAGTACTGCCAGCTTATCGTTGGGGTCGATGGCGCGGGGACGCAGGGCTGCGACATCAAGCCCGTCCTTCAATTTCGCGCGAGCAGCCGCCAGACGCTCCTGTTCGGCCCGTTCGCGAGCTTCATCTGCGGCGCGGGCCTGCGCTGCGGCGTCGGCGGCCGAATCAATTTCGCTTTCCAGCGTGCCGATCAGCCCGGCGAGCGATTTCGCCCTGGCGGCGAGCTCCGCTGCACGTTTCTGTTCAGCTTCCAGTTCGGCAGTGGTCTTGCCGGAGAGTTCCTGCTTGCGCTCCAGCAGCGCGGAAAGGCGTTGCTCGTCTTCGGACAGCGCGTTGAGGGCTGCTGTGACCGTGCGCTTCTGCTCTTCGATCTGGCGTGTGGTTCGGGCGAGCGTGTCCAGCTGCGTTGCCAGTACAGAGGCCTTGGCCCGCAGCGGCGGTACGACGGAGCCCATCAGGATCGCGCCGCGCACCGACGACAAAGCATCATCGGGATGCACCAGCAGGGCTGGCGGCGGCTTGCGCCCCATGCGCTGCAAGGCGCCCAGTACTTTGGCGAGGATTTCACGCTGCCCGGCGAGTGATGTTTTCAGCAGCGTGCGCGTCCGCTCCAGAGCGGACAGTTCCCGTTCCGCCTTTGCCACTTGTACCTCAAGCTCCTGCGCGCGATTGGCCGCCTCTACCAGCGCGCGGTTGATGGAGCCCACATCGCGCCCAAGACTGTCGATCTCCTGCCGCAACGTCTCCCGACGCAATTTCGCTTGTTCAAGCTGACGCCGCACCTGCTCCAGCTGCTGCTCCCGCGTCAGCTTGGTCTCCAGCTTTTTCTGCGTAGGTGTCTGGGCGAGTGCAGGGGCCCCTTCGAACGGAAGGGTTGCCGCGACGGCAAAGGGCAGAATCAACAGAGCGGGGCGAAACAACATGATCGCGATTTTACCGATCTCGGCGTTAAGGGTCGATTAACCATGGTACTGGCCCCTTGTTGCAGCGACATCGCGCCGGCGCGGGACGCCCGAAAAATATTGACATTTGAAAATCGCAAGCCAACCTTTGCGTCTTCCACAGCTTATGGAGGGTGCCATGCCGAATTCAATCGCGACGAGCTTCACGGGGCTCGATTTCGTCAATCCGTTCGTTCTCGCGTCCGCCCCTCCCACGGAGAGCAAGCGTAAAATCATGAAGGCCTTCGAGGCCGGTTGGGGTGGTGTTGTCACCAAGACCATTGGCCTGCATCCGGTCGAAAACGTGGCCGGCCCGAAGACCATCTTTCAGCGCACCAGCGATGTGAAACCCTATGTCTCGCGCAACAAGCGCGCCGATACCGTGTCCCATTCATCGTGGAACTGGGAGCTCATCTCCGATCAGCCGCTGGAACAGTGGTTGCCTGATCTGAAGGAGATCAAGGCCGCCTATCCCGACCGCATGCTCATCGCTTCCATCATGGCCGGCGCGGGTGGCGAAGAAGAGATGGAGAACTGGCGCAAACTTGCCCGGGCCTGTGTGGATGTCGGCTGCGATGCCGTCGAGCTCAACATGTCCTGCCCCCATATGGACCGCAAGGACATGGGCGCGCATATCGCCAATGATGAAGACATCATTCGCTCCATCGTCACCGCCGTTGGTGAAGCCGTCAGCGTGCCGATCTGGGTGAAGCTTACGCCCGCGACCTCCACGCTCGTCAGCGCTGCCGGTGCAGCTTACGACGCGGGTGCTGCCTCCATCTCCATCTGCAACACGTTCCCATCACTGCCCCTGATGGACCCGGAAACCATGAAATTCGAGGTCGAGGTGGACGGGCTGGTGACCTCCGGCGGGCTTGGCGGTCTGGCCATACTGCCGCAAGCGCTGCAGCGGGTGTGCGATATCTCCAAGGCCCATCCCGACCAGTCGATTTCCGGCATCGGTGGTATTCGTGGCTTCCGTGAGGCGTTCAACTTCATCGTGCACGGTGCCGGTACCCTGCAGGTCTGCACCGCCGCGATGGAAGAAAAAGGTAGCGGTGGCGTGGGCGTGCAACTCATCCAGGAACTCACGCAGGACCTCGCCGATTACCTGGAGCGCAAGGGCTTCTCCTCCATCGAAGACTTCCGCGGCATCGCTCGCGAACGCATCGTCGAACACTCCCAGGTCCGTCGCAAAAGCGACGATTACAACGGCGGCTACAAGATCGCGTCGTAGAGCGGATCAAGCTGTTCCCAACGGGTCAATACCGTTACGCCAGGGGAGAGTGACCGATGGGCACCATTCGAATGCCTCGCCAGCATCGGCGTCGTTTCGTCATCAGCGTCTGTGCGATGCGGCCGGTTGGATCGTGGCGAAGTGATTTAAAAAAGATTGCATGGCGGTATGGGGGGTGCACCGCTAGTGTTCGGCAGTGCTCACAAAACAGCGCTGCAACCGGCAGAACTGCGAGACCTTTTCGAAACCCGGTCGCATCGCCGGCGATGGAGCAACAACACTTGGTTTCAGAGATCAAAGATTGGGAGTTGATGACCACTGACGATGTCAGCGGCCGACAAATTTTCAAAAGAGACGTTCCGGTTGTGTCGCTGGGAAGACCGTCGAATTACGGAACTTACGATTTTCGCGTGGAGGCTGAATTCGAGGTGAGGGATCGTGCGGGCCGGGTCTTGTTCGAAACGTCGGGATCAGCAAGCGGAGAATATTGGTGCGGCGTATTTTTGTGGTTCGTTGAGGGAACAGATGGGACCAAGGTCCGCCTGGAGGAATCCGACCGGGCTGAGCCTCTGGTCATCGATATTCCTGAATCCGATCAAACCTCACCATGAGCCTCGTTTGTCCATCTTGCGGCTCGAACGTTTTTCGGATCATCGATGCGCTTGAGCTCGGTCCCGACCG